>NZ_JBHYVA010000330.1:0-9020 GCF_042750055.1 Streptomyces sp. NPDC059456 | reverse complement strand
CAGCGGGGCCGGGACCGCGGGGGCCGGCCGGCCGGCGGCCGCGGCCCGGACCCGTCGGATGTGGTGCGACAGTCGCGTCGGTCGCGTCAGTCGCGTCAGTCGCGGATGACGGTCTTCGTCCGCATCAGGAACTCGCCGAGGTAGCCGTCGTGCGGAACGCCCGGCCGGATCCAGTACGTCGGGTGGTCGCCCAGGTAGACGTTGCTGATGGTGGGCTCCTGGAGCAGCGCGTCGATCAGCGCCTCGTCCTCGGTGAACGCCGTCAGCACCAGCGAGTTGCGCAGCGGGCCGATCCCGTCGGCGGGCGACCACGGGGCCACCCACACGCAGGGGAAGGGCAGTTCGATGCCTGCCTGCTCGGCGTCCGGCCGCTCCAGCCGGTGCACGGCCGGGCGCAGTACGGCGCTCCCGTCGCCGAGCTCCTCCACGACGCCGTCGCCGCCGAGGTGCGCCGTGGTCCCGGCCGCCTTGGCGAGCAGGAACTTCTCGATCGCACGGGCCCCCTCCACCGGCTGCACCGCGAGGACGGCCTTCTCGTCCTCCGGCGGCAGGCTGGGGATCGTGGCCAGGCGCTCGGCGATGGCCTGCGCGAGCGGCTCCGGGTCGCCGTCGATCAGCACGGTGGTGGCGTTGATGCAGGCCACACCGCCCTGGTGGCTGATGGAGTCCACGATGGTGTCGAGGTGGTCGCGCCAGTCGACACCGGCCGGGACCAGCATCTTGGAACGGCCGGGACCCTGCGGCAGCACGTTGGTGCCCGCGTACTTGCGCACCACGTCGTCGCCGCCGTACACGAGGCCGTAGTCGGCGCTGCGCAGGATCTCGTCCGCCGCCTCGTAGTCCGTGGGCAGCAGCACGACCTGGTCGGGGCCGAAGCCCGCGGCCCGCAGCGCCGAGATCAGCCGGTGCGGGGTGAACGGCTCGCGGCGCGAGGGCCGCACCGCGACGCGGTAGCCGAGCGCGAGGGCCTCGACCCACAGCGAGTGCGGTCCGGGGTGGTTGCCCGCGGCGTGCACGGCGAACACGTCACCGCGCCGGGTCCACACGGCGCTGCCGCTGCGGGTGTCCTCGGCGCGCCAGTCGTCCACCGCGCCGGCCGGCCGCGCCTGGTACGCGGCGAACCGGGACTGCTCCGTCGCCTCGATGATGGCGGCGGTCGCGGCCTGCACGACACCGATGGGCACGCCGGAGACGCGGGCGACCGTGCGCTCGTACGCGGCGAACGACAACCCGTCGATGGTCTCCTCGGCGAAGATCCTCCCGGCGCGGGCCAGCGCCGCCGTCCGCTCGTCGGCCGGCAGTGAATCCGCCTTGCGCAGGGCGTCCATCGCGCGGGTCACGAACAGCTTCGGGACCAGGCTGAGTTCGGCGACCGGCGCACCCGTCACATCGGTGACGGTCGTGCGCTTGCGCGCGCGGAACGGTCCGGCGGGCCCGAGCGCGTCCAGCGTGATCAGGCCGGCATTCATTAATAGACCCCTTCGATGACGGTCTCGTTGTCGAACTCCTGGACCGGCGCGATGTCCGCCACGGAGTCCCCGAGCTGCCAGATGCCCTCGGGGCCGGGCACGCGGGTCGCGTAGTCGCGCTCCAGGTTGTTCGGCATGAACAGGCTCTTGCTGATGTGGTGCATGACGACCTGGCCGCGCTCGCCGTACGGGACGGTCTCGCGCGTCGCGGGGTCGACCACGTCGAAGATCATGTGGGGGGAGAACGGGTCGTAGATGCACGGGTCGTCGTCGGACAGGCCCGGACGCTCGCTGGCGTTGCCGAGGATCATCGTCGAGCCGTAGCCGCTGTAGAGGTGCGCCTTGGGGAAGACCTCGGTGCGGTAGAGGTAGCGGGTGTCGGCGTCCATCTGGGTGCCGACCCAGTTGATCGCCTTGACCTTCTCGTCGATGAGCTTGGCGAGGTCGTCGCGGCGGGCCAGGCGCTCCAGGACCGGCGGCGTGCACATCAGGACGCCGATGTCCTGGGTCTGGAGCAGGAAGGCGACCTGGTCGACGATGTGCTCGGCGTACGCGCCGGCCTCGGCGCCCTTGCCGTCGGAGATGAGCTTCTTGACCCAGCGCGGGTCGAGGTCGACGGTGAAGGCGAGACCGCCGCGGAAGGCGGTCTGCCGCTTGATCACGTCACCGACCATGTGGGGTCCGGTCGGGGCGACGACCAGCCAGTTCACGTTCTGCGGAACGCCGTGGCGGTCCAGCTGGGCGCTGCTCCAGGCGAGCAGCCGGTCCAGCCACTCCTGGAGCAGGACGATCCGCTTGGGGGCGCCGGTGGTGCCGCCGCTCTCGTAGACGCCGACGACCTCGGGCTTGTCCCCGTAACCACGGGGTATGAGGTCCTCGGCCCGTACGTTGCGCAGTTCGTTGGCGAGGTTGGGGAACCTGTTGAGGTCGGCGAAACCGCCGATGTCGGTCAGCGGGTCGAACCCGAGAGTTCCTGCGCGTTCCAGCCAGAACGGCGAACCCGTTTCCGGGGAGAAATGCCACCGCAGGGCGGCGCGCAGGAATTCGTCGGGGTCCGGCTGGGTGTCGAGTGGAAATTCCAGCAAGGGATCAACGATGGACACAATGCTCCTTCCGGATACGGAGTAACGCCGTACTCCGGGCATCGTGCGCCGGGCCGCGGGAGCCGGTCCACGTTATTCGGGTGAGTACGTCAACTGTCTGTGTCAGGTCAGCTGGATCCCGACGGTCCGGTTTGCGCCACCGCTGTCGGGGAGTTCGTCGAGGACCATTCCGAAGTGGGTGCGGTAGGCGTCCAGAAGGTCTTCGTCGCTCGAAGGCTTCTCGATCGTGCGCTCTCCCCCCTCGATCCTGACCAGGCGATTCCCCTTCAGGGTGACCCGGCCGTCCGCGAGCGCCAGCGAGCAGAACAGCTCCTGGAGGAACGGCGAGTCGGGGCTGCTGCGCCACCACCACAGGGTGGGCCCGAAGTCGTCGAGGCGGCAGGCCCGGTCGTCGATCCGGTAGAGCGGGGCCCCGTTCAGGGACACGTCGAACCCGCCCTCCGCGGCCGCCTCGACCCGGTACTCCCCGTGCGGGTCCCGCTGCACGTCAGCGGTGGTGAACCGGAGCGGATGGCGGCTGTTGCGGCCGAATCCGGCGTCGACCAGCCAGGGCCGGCCCTCCACGGTCACCCGCAGGGCGAGGTGGCACATCGCCGGCCCCAGCCCGTCGGGCCGGTAGACCCGGCCGGGCAGGATCTCGACCTGGTGGCCGAGGGCCTCCAGCAGGACCGCGAAGGCCGAGTTCACCTCGTAGCAGCCGCCGCCGCGGCGACGGCGCACGATCTTGTCGACGACCTGCTCGCCGAGGTGGATCTCGCGGTCGAGGTGGTAGTCGATGTTTTCGAAGGGCACCGAGAGGACATGCCGCTCCTGAAGGTGGCGCAGACCCTCGAGATCGGGCCGCTCCGGCCTCTTCGCGCCAATTCGGTCGAGGTATTCGGCCACTCCTGCGTCGTCCAGCATCGCATTCTCCTTGACGATTCGAACCCGGCAGCGTACGCCGAATGAAAATACACGGCCACCGGTGGTCCCCGAATCGAGCTGACGGACAATCCGGCACCTGACAAAGTGCCCTTCCACTTGTTGCCGCGTTCTCGCGCGGTTACCAGCATCGGATGGTCCGGAGTCATCCGACGCGGCACATTCGGTTCGAATGGGCACCGTGGAGTCGGCGTGACTGACCGCCCGCCGATGACGATGGAGAACCCACGGCAATGGCCACCTCTGCCGCCCCCAGCCCCTCGCCTGAAACCGGATCCGAAGACCGGACCGCAGCCGCGCCCGACGGCGCCGTGCTCGCGCACACCAGTGCCGGTGTGATCGCCGGCGAGCGCTCCGGCCGGCTGTCCGTCTTCCGCGGCGTCCCGTACGCCGCGCCGCCGGTCGGCGCCCTGCGCTTCGCCTCGCCCCGGCCGCCCGTGCCGTGGAGCGGGGTGCGCGACGCCACGGCGTTCGCCCCCGAGTCCCTCCAGCCGATCATCCCCGGCAGCGGCGAGGACTCCCTGTACGCGAACGTCTGGACGCCCGCCCCGACCGGCTCCGCCGGCCCCGGCCCCGACACCGACGCCGGCCCCGACGCCGCCAAGCCGGTGCTCGTCTACATCCACGGCGGCGGCTGGATGGTCGGCGGCGGCAGCCTGCCCGTCTACGACGGCGCCCGCCTCGCCGACCGCGGCGACCTCGTCGTCGTCACCTTCAACTACCGTCTCGGCGCCCTCGGTTTCGGGCTGCACGAGGAGTTCACCGACCCCGACACCGGCGACTTCGCCAACTGGGGCCTCCAGGACCAGGCGGCGCTGCTGCACTGGGTCCACCAGAACGCCGCGGCCTTCGGCGGAGACCCGGACAACATCACCGTCGCCGGCACCTCCGCCGGCGGCGCGAGCACCTGGCAGTTCGCGCTGCTGCCCGAACTGCGCCACATCATCCGCCGCATCGTCCCGATCAGCGCCTGCCACGTCTGGGAGCCCGCCACCTCGCTGTCCCCCGCCGACTCCCGGCAGGCCTACGAGGCCGTCGCGCGCCGGCTCGGCACGACCGTGCCCGGCCTGCGCGAGGTTCCCGCGGCCGCCCTGATGGAAGCCTGGGAGGAGGTGTTCGGCGGGCTGCCCGGCGAGCGCGAGGTCGGCAGCGGCCGCGAGTTCCGCGGCCCGGTCGTCGACGGCCGCCGGATGAGCGCCTTCGACTACGAGCTGCCCACCCCCGAGGTGCCGGTCCTGGCCGTCCACACCCGTACCGAGGGCTCGTTCTACACCGGCCCCTGCCCGCCGCAGCCCACCCCGACCCCGCCGCCCACCGACGCGGCGGAGCTCCGCGAAGCCGTCCGCGGCGTCCTGGAGAAGGGGATGGAGAAGGTCCCGTACGAACTGGCCGACGCCTGCATAGCCGCCTACCGCGAGGCCGCGGAGGCCGACGGGCTGCCACAGGACCCGCTGTCGCTGTGGACGGAGATCTGGGGCGACGCACTGTTCCGCTACCAGATCGTGCGGCTGTCCGAGCGGCACGCCCGCCACGGCCGCTCGCCGCAGTACGTCATGGAGTTCGCGCAGCCCGTACGGGCCCCCCACCACGGCACCCCGCACGAGGCGACCTCGCCGTTCCTGTTCGGCACGTACGCCGACCCCGCGGCGATCGCCGCCACCTACCCGGTACCCGAGACCACTCCGCTGTTCCACGACGGACCGCACGAGCGCGCCGTCTCCGAGACCTTCATGGACCTGGTGGCCGCCTTCGCCCGCGACGGCGTGCCCACCGGCCCCGGCGCCCCCGCCTGGCCCGTCTTCGACCCCGAGCACCCCAGCACGCTGGTCCTCGGCGGTGAGCCGATCGCCGAGATCGCCACCACGTCGAAGGCGCGCCAGCTGCGGTTCTGGGACGAGTCCGGCTGGGTCCCGCGCACCTGACCTGCCCCGCGGCCGCCCTGCCGCCTCCCAGCAGGCCGGCTCCCGCCCCCAGACACGAATGAGGTTCCTGTCATGGCAACACTGGAAACACCCGCCGAGACCGCCACACCGGCGCAGGTGCCGGAAAGCACCTCCCTGAAGAGCTGGTTCGCCGTCATCTCCGTCGCCGTCGGCATCTTCACCCTCGTCACCGCGGAGCAGCTGCCCATCGGGCTGCTCACCTCGGTCGGCGGCGCCCTGCACGTCTCCGAGGGCACCGCCGGGCTCATGGTGACCGTGCCCGGTCTCGTCGCCGCGCTGTCCGCGCCGCTGATCCCCGTGGTCGTCGGCCGCATGGACCGCCGCTTCCTGCTCGTCGGCCTGATGACCGTGATGGCCGTCGCCAACCTGGTCACCGTCCTCGCGCCCAGCTTCGGCATCCTGCTCGCCTCCCGCGTCCTGGTCGGCATCACCATCGGCGGCTTCTGGGCCATCGCGGGCGGTCTCGCGTTCCGGCTCGTGCAGCCGGCGGCGATCCCCCGGGCGACCGCGCTGATCTTCGGCGGCGTGGCCGCCGCCAACGTCCTCGGCGTACCGACCGGCACGCTGATCGGCGGTCTCGCCGGCTGGCGCACCGCGTTCGCCACGCTCGGCGTCCTGGCCTTCGTCGTCCTCGTCGCCCTGCTCGCCCTGCTGCCGTCGCTGCCCGCCACCCAGCCCGTCAGCGTGCGCGAGCTGATCGGCCAGTTCGCCAACCGCGGCGTCCGCTCCGGCATCATCGCGACCGCCCTCATCGTCACCGGACACCTCGCCGCGTACACGTACGTCAGCCCGATGCTCCAGCAGGTCTCCGGCATCGACGAGGACCTGATCAGCGTCCTGCTGCTGGGCTTCGGCGTCGCCGGCATCATCGGCAACTTCGTCGCCGGCGCGGCCGTCGCGAAGAACCTGGGCCGCACCATGGCCGTCATCATCGTCGCGCTCGCCGCCGCGATGCTGCTCTTCCCGCTCCTCGGCAAGACCCAGGCCGGCGGCATCGCCCTGCTCGTCCTGTGGGGCCTGGCTTTCGGCGGCGTCTCCGTCAGCCTCCAGACCTGGATGCTCAAGTCCGCGCCCGACGCGATGGAGGCCGCCTCGGCCCTGTGGGTCTCCGTCTTCAACCTGGCCATCGCGCTCGGCGCGCTCGTCGGCGGTCTGATCGTCGACCAGGTAGAGCTGATCACCGTGGCGTGGCTGGGCGGCGTCGTGGTGCTGCTCACCGCGCTCACGCTCCCGAGCCTGCGCACCGCCGGCAAGGACGCCCGGTGAGCAGCCCGTTAGAAATGAAGGGAACCTCCTCCGTGACCACCACCGCCGTGACCGCCGACGACTTCGCCGCGCTCGCCGCCGAGCTGCGCGGGCCGCTGCTCCTGCCCGGCACCGACGCCTACCAGGACGAGACCGAGGTCGGCTTCAACCGGATCCTGGCGGACAGCCGGCCGGCCGCCGTGGTCCTCGCCGACGGCACCGCCGACATCATCGCCTCGGTGCGCTTCGCGGCCCGCCGCGGCATCGCCGTCGCCGTCCAGGCCACCGGGCACGGCGTCGCACGGCCCGCCGACGGCGCCCTGCTGATCAACACCCGCAACCTGCGCGGCGTACGGATCGACCCGCGCACCCGCACCGCCCGCATCGAGCCCGGCGTCCAGTGGAGCCGGGTCATCGAGGAGGCCGCGGCCTTCGGCCTGGCCCCGCTCAACGGCGCCTCCCCCGGGGTCGGCGTCGTCTCGTACACGCTCGGCGGCGGCCTCGGCCCGCTCGGCCGCTCGTACGGCTACTCCGCCGACCACGTGAAGAACATCGACCTCGTCACCGCGGACGGCGAACTGCGCCTGGTGTCCCCCGAGGAGCACCCGGACCTGTTCTGGGCGCTGCGCGGCGGCAAGGGCAACTTCGGCGTGGTCACCTCCATCGAGATCGGTCTCTTCCCCGTCGCCCGGCTCTACGGCGGCGGCCTGTTCCTGCCCGGCGAGCACATCGACGAGATCCTGCGCACCTGGCGCGACTGGACGCGGACCGTGCCCGACGCGATGCAGTCCTCCATCGCCGTGATGCGCTTCCCCGACATCGACGTCCTGCCCGAGCCGGTCCGCGGCCGGTTCCTCGCGCACATCCGGATCGCCTTCAACGGTTCGAACGAGGAGGGCGAGGAGCTGCTGCGGCCGCTGCGGGAGATCGCCCCGGCCGTCCTCGACACCGTCGCGGACATGCCGTACACCCGGGTCGCCGAGATCAACATGGACCCGACGATGCCGTTCGTCTACTACGAGCGCTCCACCCGGATCCGCGAGCTCGACGACGCCGCCGTCGACACCCTGCTCCCGCTGATCAAGGAGGGCGTGGACGCGGTCCGCCCCGGCATCGAACTGCGCCACCTGGGCGGCGCCCTGGGCCGCCGGCCCGAGCACGCCAACGCCCTGCCGCACCGCGAGACCGCGTACACGCTGTTCGCGGGCGCCCCGGTGTGGCCCGAACACGTCCAGGACGTGCGGGAGTTCCAGGAGCGGCTGATCGAGACGATGGAGCCCTGGCGGATCGGCGGCCCGTTCCTCAGCTTCATCAGCGCCCTGGAGAGCACCCCCGAGCACATGCGCTCGGCGTACGACGAGGCGACGTACGCCCGGCTCGTCGAGGTCAAGGACGCCCACGACCCGCAGAACGTGTTCCGCGTGAACCACAACATCCCGCCGACGGGGTGGTCCCGATGACAGAGGAGAAGACGAAGACCATGCTCAGCGATGCGATGGTGGACGCGTACCTGGAGCGCATCGGCGCGCGCCGGCCCGAGAAGGCCGACATCCACGCCCTGCGGCACCTCCAGGAGCGCCACGTGCTGTCGGTGCCCTTCGAGAACATCGACTACCACGTCGAAGGCGCCGAGCTCGGCCTCGACCGCGAGTTCCTCTACGAGAAGATCGTCACCCGGCGGCGCGGCGGCGGCTGCTACGAGCTGAACCCCTCCTTCGGGCACCTCCTGGAGGCGCTCGGCTTCTCCGTGGAGATCCTCGCCGGCCAGGTCTTCCTCGGCGGCGCGTTCGGCGCCCCGCTGTGCCACCTGGCGCTGCGCGTGCGCCTGGACGGCCAGGACTGGCTGGTCGACGCGGGCTTCGGCAAGAACAGCCGGTTCCCGCTGCAGACCTGGTCGCAGGAGGTCCAGAAGGACCCGCACGGCGATTACCGGGTGACCCGGCCCGAGGAGGGCTTCCTCCAGGTCCACTTGAACGGGAACATCCAGTACCGCCTCGACGAGCGGCCGGTGCGCATCGACGACTTCCACCCGACCCTGTGGTGGTACCGCACCGCCCCGGATTCGGTGTTCCTGCACAACCTCATCGCTTCGATGCAGAGCGACGCCGGCCGGGTCACCGTCAACGGCCGTGAGCTGACGCGTACGGACGAGAACGGCACGGTGACGACCCCGCTCGCGGACGACGCCGCCCTGCGCGCCGCGTACGAGGAGCACTTCGGCATCGTCATCGACCCGGCGGCCATGCCGAAGCAGCCGGACGTCGACCCGGCGATCCGCATCATCATGCAGATCGACTGATTTCTTTTTCCCCTTGTCGACGAACCCCTGTGCCGCACGC
>NZ_JBHYVA010000329.1:0-9021 GCF_042750055.1 Streptomyces sp. NPDC059456 | reverse complement strand
GGGGCCCGCCCACCAACCCGGGACCGGGCACCTGGTCCCGGACCACCGCGTCGGCCACGGACACCGCCGGACCGGGCCGTGACGCCGGGGCCTCGCCCCGCAGGTTCGGGTCGAGGTTGTCGACCGGCAGCGAACCGCCCAGGGCGATCGCGGCGAGCGACACCGCTCCGGCCGCCACGAACGCGAAGCGCCGGCGCGGCCGCCCCACCTCGTGTATCCGGAAGCCCTGCTGCGGTGTGCTCGGTGCCACGTACGCGAAGAGCTCCGCCCCCGGCGGAGCCGGCGGACCCGGCGGCCCGTCGGGACCCTCGCCCGGCAGCCCCTGCAACCGGGCCAGCAGCCCGGCCGACAGCGGCGGCGGCGCGCTCTCGACGAAAAGGCTCTTCACGCGGCGCTGCGCATCGGCCTCGGCCTTGCACTTGGGGCAGGTGGCCAGGTGTGCCAGGACCCGCTCGCGCGCGTCATGGTTCAGTTCCCCGTCGACCAGGGCGGCGAGCCGGTCGCCCAGGTGCTGTTCGGCAGGAGAGGGACTGACTCCGCTCACTCGGCTCCGCCCTCTCCCCCGGCGCCCGGCGCGCCCACCGCCGCTCCCGCCAGCGCCCGCTGCTCCGCACGGGCCTCGGGGGACCGGTGCTTGAGCGCCTTGCGCAGGTGCGAACGGCCCCGGTGGATACGGCTGCGCACGGTGCCGAGCTTCACGCCCAGCGTGGCGGCGATCTCCTCGTACGACAGGCCCTCGATGTCGCACAGCACCACGGCCGCACGGAACTCGGGCGCGAGGGTGTCCAGCGCCTGCTGGACGTCCGCGTCGAAGTGGGTGTCGTGGAGGACCTGCTGCGGGGACGGCTCACGGCTCGGCAGCCGCTCCGCGGCGTCGTCGCCGAGCGCGTCGAAGCGGATCCGCTGCTTGCGGCGGACCATGTCCAGGAACAGGTTCGTGGTGATCCGGTGCAGCCAGCCCTCGAACGTGCCCGGGGTGTAGGTGGAGAGCGAGCGGAAGACGCGGACGAAGACCTCCTGCGTCAGGTCCTCGGCGTCGTGCTGGTTGCCCGTCAGACGATAGGCAAGGCGGTAGACCCGCGCACTGTGCGTGCTGACGATCTCCTCCCATGAAGGAGGGGTCCACGCCTGGGTGCCCGCATCGTCGGCAAAGGTCGCAGTGGTTGCGGTGGCAGCGGTGTGGAAGCGGTCAGCAATGTTGGTCACGGATTTCGGCTCACCCGCCGACCAGAAGAGGCGTCTGAATACGCCTCCACGATCCACAGGCGCAGCCGCACCTCCCCTATCGGCTCTGGTGGTGTCCAGTGGAGTCCCTACCATAGCCACCCCTCCCGTCAGCTCCGGATAAGCGTTTTTGCAGTAACTTTGCACGTGCCTGCGACTCGCCGGGCCGTCGATCTGCCCGGTGCCGTCCCCATCTATCCCGGCTGCGTCCCGCCCTTACGCCCCTTTTGCCGCGCTGGGTCTTTCCGCCGCCGTTTTCTTCAACGTGCGGTCCCATCTGCGGGTTCCCGACGTCAGCGGATACAGTCACCGTTGCGCCAACTATGGGGACAGGAGAGGGTCATTACCGGCAACCGGCAGACGAGCTGGGCGTTCGCCGACGCGTTTGTCGCCGAGGACGACGCTCTGCGGTGGGCCCGCGACCGGGCCAGGGAAGCGGGCCTGCGCTCCGTCTCCCCGGGCACCGGCGCCGCGCTGCGCCTGCTCGCCGCCACCGCGGACGCCAAGGCGGTCGCCGAGATCGGCACCGGCACCGGCGTCTCCGGCATCCACCTCCTCCACGGCATGCGCCCCGACGGGGTGCTGACCACCGTGGACCCCGAGGCCGACCGGCAGGCCTTCGCCCGCCAGGCCTTCCGCGCCGCCGGTTTCGCGGGCAACCGCGCCCGGTTCATCCCCGGCCGGGCACTCGACGTACTCCCCCGGCTCGCCGACGGCGGGTACGACCTCGTGTTCTGCGACGGCGACCCGACCGAGTCCCTCGACTACCTCGCCGAATCGTTGCGCCTGCTGCGGCCCGGCGGGCTGGTGTGCTTCGAGGGGGTCTTCTCCGACGGCCGGACCGTCGATTCGGGGGCGCAGCAGACGGAGGTGCTGCGCGTGCGGGAGCTGCTGCGCAGCGTCCGCGAGAGCCCGGCGCTGGAGGCGGCGCTGCTGCCGGTGGGCGACGGCCTGCTCTGCGCGGTCCGCCGCTGACGGTTCCGGTTCCGGTTCGGGTCGCGGCATCCGTCCGGGCGGGCCCGGGCCGGCCGGGCCCGGAAGACAACGCTGCCCCGGCCGCAGGGAGCGGACGGGGCAGCGCAGAGAATACTGGGAATGCAGATGGTGCGGTGCTGCCGACTGGTTAGCCGACGACCTTCTTCAGGGCGTCACCCAGGGCGTCCGCCTCGTCCGGAGTCAGCTCGACGACAAGCCGACCGCCGCCCTCGAGCGGTACGCGCATGACGATGCCCCGCCCCTCCTTGGTGACCTCGAGCGGGCCGTCGCCCGTCCGCGGCTTCATGGCCGCCATGCTCGTTCCCCTTCCTGAAACCAGCTCATCGTCAGCCGACGGCCCCATTCAGGCGCCTGGAACCCGGCATCGAACACATTGCTTCTTGGCCATTATCCCGCATGTCAGGACCCGATGACCAACATCGGCAGGGAACGCTTGAGCAACGCGCTCGGCCAAAACCACTCATTTCGGGGACGTGCCTGCGATACTTCGCCGCCGCACCCGGCGTCCGCCCTCCGCTTTCTTTGACGCACATCACATGCCCCGGGACGGTCCGGTCCGCCATGCTGGCCCTTGCACCGGCCGGTACCGGCCGGTAGCCAAGCCCGCGACGAAGGGGGACCCCCTGCCATGGCCGACAGCGTGCTCTACGAAGTGACCGACGGACTGGCCACGATCACGATCAACCGGCCCGACGCCATGAACGCGATGAACACCGAGGCCAAGGTCGCGCTGCGCGACGCGGTCCGGTCGGCGGCCGCGGACCCGGCCGTCCGGGCGGTGCTGCTCACCGCGGCCGGCAACCGGGCGTTCTGCGTCGGCCAGGACCTCAAGGAGCACATCGGGAACCTGGCGGCGGACCGCGAGAACGGTTCCTCGCTGACGATGAGCACGGTCGCGGACCACTACAACCCGATCGTGCGCGCCCTGACCGAGATGCCCAAGCCGGTCGTGGCGGGCGTCAACGGAGTCGCGGCCGGAGCGGGCTTCGGTTTCGCGCTGGCGGCGGACTTCCGGGTGGTCGCCGACACGGCGTCCTTCAACACCTCCTTCGCGGGGGTGGCCCTCACCGCGGACTCTGGCGTCTCCTGGACCCTGCCCCGCCTGATCGGTGCCTCGCGCGCCAGTGACCTGCTGCTCTTCCCGCGCTCGGTGAAGGCGCAGGAGGCGTACGAGCTCGGCATCGTGAACCGCCTGGTCCCCTCCGACTCCCTGCACGCGGAGGCCGAGGCGGTCGCCCGCGCGCTGGCGGCCGGCCCGACGGTGGCCTACGCCGCGCTGAAGGAGTCCCTGGCCTACGGGGCGTCCCACTCGCTGGCGGAGGCGCTGGCCCACGAGGACACCCTGCAGGCCCGCGCCGGCGCCTCCGAGGACCACTCGATCGCCGTCGAGGCCTTCCTCGCCAAGCAGCCGCCGAAGTACCTGGGCCGCTAGGCCCCCGGCCCCGGCCCCGTCGGCAGGCTCGCGCCCGCCCCCCCCGGTCAGGCGGGGGTACGGGCGACGCAGGGGGCCAGGTGGTCGTTGACCAGCCCGCAGGCCTGCATCAGCGCGTAGGCGGTGGTGGGGCCGACGAAGCGGATCCCGGCCTTCTTCAGGGCCTTGGACAGGGCCGTGGACTCGGGCGTCACCGCCGGGACCTCGGAGATCGTCGCGGGGGCCGGGCGGCCCGGCTCCGGGGCGTGCGACCAGATCAGCCCGTCCAGTTCGCCCGGCTCCCACTCCGCGAGGACCTTCGCGTTGGCCAGCGTGGCCTCGATCTTGGCCCGGTTGCGGATGATCCCCTCGTCGGCGAGCAGCCGCTGCGCGTCGGCCGGTCCGAAGGCGGCGACCTCGGCGATCACGAAGTTCGAGAAGGCGGTGCGGAACCCTTCCCGGCGGCGCAGGATCGTCAGCCAGGACAGCCCCGACTGGAAGGCCTCCAGGCACAGCCGCTCGTACAGGGCGTCGTCCCCGTGCACGGCGCGGCCCCACTCCGTGTCGTGGTACGTGATGTAGTCCTCGGTGGCGAGCGCCCAGGGGCAGCGCAGGCCCCCGTCCGGGCCGGCGATCGCCGTCACTGCTGCTCCTCCTTCTCCTTGTGCAGGTCGACCGCCCCGCCGGCCGCCTGCGCGCGGGAGTGCGCGGCGGCGGCCGTGAGCTCCGCGATGCGCGCGTCCCGCTCGGTGAGCTCCGCCGCGAGCCGCTCCAGTACGTCGTCCACCTCGGCCATGCGGTATCCGCGCGGGGCGACCGGCAGCCGCAGCGCGTCGATGTCGGCCCGTACGACCGGGCGGCTCTCCGGCAGCGCGTCGGCCACCCGGTCCGGCTCCGCCTCCGGCAGCACCGCCTCGGAACCACCGCCCACCACGGCCAGGGTGACCGCCGCGACGACCACGACCAGCGCGATCAGCAAGAACCAGAACACGAGCAACTCCCTGAGAGACATCGGGCCACCGGCCACCAGGTTAAGGTCGCAGCGAGGCGCGAGGGCCGCCGGAGGAGGAAAGAACGGGATGCTGCGACTGGGCAGGCGCGAGTTCGACACCCACGAGCCGGTGATCATGGCCATCGTGAACCGGACGCCGGACTCCTTCTACGACCAGGGAGCGACGTTCCGCGACGAGCCCGCGCTGGACCGGGTCGAGCAGGCGGTCGCCGAGGGTGCCGCGATCATCGACATCGGCGGGGTCAAGGCGGGTCCGGGCGAGCACGTGGACGCGGCCGAGGAGGCCCGGCGCACGGTCGGCTTCGTGGCCGAGGTGCGGCGCCGCCACCCGGACGTGGTGATCAGCGTCGACACCTGGCGGCACGAGGTCGGCGAGGCGGTCTGCGAAGCCGGGGCCGATCTGCTGAACGACGCCTGGGGCGGGGTGGACCCGAAGCTCGCGGAGGTCGCGGCGCGCCACGGCGCGGGCCTGGTCTGCACGCACGCGGGCGGGGTCGAGCCGCGCACCCGGCCGCACCGGACGACGTACGACGACGTGATGGCGGACATCCTGCGGGTCACGGTGGGGCTGGCCGAACGGGCGGCCGCGCTGGGGGTCCGCCGGGACGCGATCATGATCGACCCGGGCCACGACTTCGGGAAGAACACCCGCCACTCGCTGGAGGCCACCCGCCGCCTGGGCGAGATGACGGACACGGGCTGGCCGGTGCTGGTCTCGCTGTCCAACAAGGACTTCGTCGGGGAGACCCTCGACAAGCCGGTCAAGGAGCGCCTGTTGGGCACGCTGGCCACGACGGCGGTATCGGCCTGGCTGGGCGCCCAGGTCTACCGCGTCCACGAGGTCGCCGAGACCAGCCAGGTCCTGGACATGGTCCGCTCCATCCAGGGCCACCGCCCCCCGGCGGCGACCCGTCGCGGCCTGGCCTGAGCGGTGCCCCGGGGGTGCCCCCGGCGGTCGGCCGCCGGGGGCTCGCGGGGTGCGGGCCGGCTACTTGCCGACCTCCTTGGTCACCAGCGCGATCGCCTCGTCCACGTCGTCCGTGACGTGGAACAGGTAGAGGTCGCGCTCCGAGGCCTTGCCCTGCGCGATCACCGTGTTCTTCAGCCAGTCGACGAGCCCGGACCAGTACGCCGAACCGAACAGCACGATCGGGAACCGGGTGATCTTCTGGGTCTGGACCAGGGTCAGCGCCTCGAACAGCTCGTCCAACGTGCCGAGTCCGCCCGGCAGGACCACGAAGCCCTGGCTGTACTTCACGAACATCGTCTTGCGGACGAAGAAGTACCGGAAGTTCAGTCCGAGGTCCACGTGCTGGTTGAGCCCCTGCTCGAACGGCAGCTCGATGCCCAGGCCCACGGAGACGCCGTTGGCCTCCCGGGCACCCTTGTTGGCCGCCTCCATCGCGCCCGGGCCGCCGCCCGTGATGACCGCGAAGCCCGCCTCGACGAGCGCGCCGCCGATCCGGACCCCGGCCTCGTACTCCGGCGACCCGGCGGGCGTGCGCGCCGAGCCGAACACGCTGATCGCCGGCGGCAGCTCCGCGAGCGTGCCGAAGCCCTCGATGAACTCCGACTGGATGCGCAGGACCCGCCAGGGATCGGTGTGCACCCACTCGGAGGGCCCGGCCGAATCCAGCAGCCGCTGGTCCGTCGTACTGCCCGCCTGCACCTGGCCCCGCCTGCGCAGCACCGGCCCGAGCTGCTGCTCCTCGGGCCGACGACGAGCGTTGCCTTCGGGGTTGCCCATGATGTGCTCCCTCCTGCTGATCGTTGGATCAGGGTAGGCGCACAAAGGTGACGGGAAGCGGAATTCAGGAGGTCAGCCAGGCGCGGAGTCGTTCTTCGCAGTGGAGGATCGCCTTGGTCTCGACGCGCTCGTCGACCTTGTGGGCCAGCAGGGCGTCGCCCGGGCCGTAGTTCACCGCCGGGACGCCGAGGGCGCTGAAGCGGGAGACGTCCGTCCAGCCGAACTTCGGCATCGCGCGGCCGCCGACCGCCTCCATGAACGCGGCCGCGGCCGGGTGGGAGAGGCCGGGGAGCGCGCCGCCGGAGAAGTCGTCGATCACGAACTCGTCGACGCCGCAGTCCGCGAAGACCTCCCGGACGTGGGCGATCGCGTCGTCCATGCTGCGGTCCGGGGCGAAGCGGAAGTTGACCGTCACGGTGCAGGCGTCGGGGATGACGTTGTTGGCGACGCCGCCCTCGATGCGGACGGCGTTCAGGCCCTCGTGGTACTCCAGGCCGTCGATGACGGGCCTGCGGGGCTCGTACGCCGCGAGTTTGGCGAGAATCGGGGCCGCCGCGTGGATGGCGTTGGACCCCATCCAGCTGCGCGCGGAGTGGGCGCGCTCGCCGGACGTGCGGAGCAGGACGCGCAGGGTGCCCTGGCAACCGCCCTCGACCTCGGCGTTCGACGGCTCCAGCAGGACCGCGAAGTCGCCGGTCAGCCAGTCGGGGTGGGCCTGTGCGACCTTGCCCAGGCCGTTGAGGTCGGCGGCGACCTCCTCCTGGTCGTAGAAGACGAAGGTGAGGTCGCGGTTGGGCTCGGGGACGGTCGCGGCGATGCGCAGCTGCACGGCGACGCCGGACTTCATGTCGGTCGTTCCGCAGCCCCACAGGACGTCGTTCTCGTCGAGGCGGGACGGCACGTTGTCGGCGATCGGCACCGTGTCCAGGTGGCCGGCGAGCACGACGCGCTCGGTCCTGCCGAGGTGCGTGCGGGCCACGACGTTGTTGCCGTACCGGTCGACCGTGAGGTGCGGGAGGGCGCGCAGCGCCTGCTCCACCAGGTCGGCGAGGACCTTTTCGTCGCCGCTCACGGACGGGATGTCGACGAGCCGGGCGGTCAGCTCGGCGGCGTCCAGGGTGAGGTCCAGCTCGGATTCGGACATGGCTCTGACCCTAACGCCCCGGGCTGCGACGAACCTCCCACGTCCGGCCGGTGGACGCGTCGCGTGGCTCAAGTACGGTGGGCGGCGTGTCCCAGAGCGATCACCTCCGCCCCCGCCGCCGCCGACCGCTGCTCAAGGTCGCCGGCGCGTTCGTTCTGCTCGCGCTGATCGGCTACGGAGCCGTGCAGTACGACTCGACGAACGGCAGTGGGGGCGCTCCGCACTGCACGGCCAGCGCGCCGGCGAGTGCGCAAGGGGTCGACATGACCCCCGAGCAGGCGGCCAACGCGGCGACGATAGCCGCGGTCGGCGTGGCCAAGGGCCTGCCGGACCGGGCCGTGACCATCGCGCTGGCGACCGCGATGCAGGAGTCGATGCTGCGCAACCTGGACCACGGCGACCGGGATTCGCTGGGCCTGTTCCAGCAGCGGCCCTCGCAGGGCTGGGGCACTCCGCAGCAGATCACTGACCCGGTGTACTCGGCCGGGATCTTCTACGACCGGCTCGTCGCGATCAAGGGGTACTCGCGGCTCCCGCTGACGGAGGCGGCGCAGCAGGTGCAGCTGAGCGGCTTCCCGCAGGCGTACGCGAAGCACGAGCCGGAGGCGACCGTCCTGACGGCGGCGTTCGCGGGCGACGGGGAGCTGACGTGCGGCGGGCCGGCTCCCACCGCGCCGGGCGACCCGGAGAAGGTGCGCTCGGAGCTCAGCCGGATCTTCGCGAAGGACAAGACGCACTCCGCGCAGGCGGGTCCGAACCGGACGGCGGAGGCGGGCCGGGCGGTCAAGGAGACCGAGGTGACCTTCGTGGAGAAGCGGGACGGCGGCGCGTCCGCGGCGCGCGGCAGCAAGGCGATGGCGGGCTGGGCGGTGGCCAACGCGCACGGGATGGGCATCGCGCGGGTGTCGTACGACCGGGCGGGCTGGACGGCCGGCCAGGCCAAGGGCAAGTGGCAGCCGGCGGGCGCCGCCGGCGGGAAGTCCGCCCCGGGGGACCCCTACGAGGCGAAGCAGGACGAGGTGCGGATCTTCGTCGCGCGCTGAGCGGGCCCGCCGAACCGGCCCGCCGAACCGGCCTGCGGGACCGGCCCGCGGGACCGGTCGCCCGTACGAGGCGTCCCCCGTGCGGGGGTGACCGGGCGGGCGGCCCGACCCGCCTCCTCGGGGGCGGAACCCCTGGTCGGCGCGCATTCAATGGGCTTGTCGCGGAAGCCGATTAAACGATGCGTTACCGATCCTTTACCCGGCGCCTCCGCAACTCCACCCGCCCCCCGAGCGGTTGTACACGGCGTACTCAGCCGCTACCGCTTAGGAGCATCATGTCCCTCCCCCTGACCCGCCGGATCGCCCGTACCGCGCTGCTGCTCGCAGCCGGGGCAGCTCCCGTGGTCGGTGCGGCCGGCGCTGCCAGCGCCGCGGGCCTGGAGTCCGTGCCGCAGCTGGGCGCGCTCACCAGCCCGGACGCCGCCGGCACCGCGGGTGACGTGG
>NZ_JBHYVA010000328.1:0-9024 GCF_042750055.1 Streptomyces sp. NPDC059456 | reverse complement strand
CGGTCCTTGCCCTCGGCGGCCTTGACGACGCACTCGGCCCAGCGGCCGCGCCCGTGGGGGGGGGGGGCCGCACCCCCCCGCGGGTCTGCCGCGCAGACCACACCCCCCCCCGCCCCCCCGGCCGCCCCCCCGCGCGGCGGGGGGCCCCCCCCCCCGCTCGCGCTTCCCCTGCCATCCCGCCCCGCCCTCCCAAGCGTCAGATGCCAATCGACCATGGCACACTCCGGGCGTCCGGGCGACCGTATCGGCGCTCTTGACGGAAGAGTGACGAGTGAACATCCTTGGGTCTCGCTGATGCTCCACCCGACTCGCGCTGTCACTCACCCGGCTCACCGTTCCGCGCGTCCGCTCCCGGGCCGGCACCAACGACCCGCCGGCACGGCACGGCGTTCCGGCCGTCTCACGGAGGCATCCTCGCCCGTGGTGGAAATCGACGCCCGTATACGTGCCCTGTCCCCGCAGCAGCGCCGGTTACTCCAGGAACGGCTCGCCGCCCGCCGGCAGTCCCCGGCGCCACCCGCGAAGGCCCCCGCACCGGCCCGCGTCCGCCACGGCGGGCAGCCGATGAAGTGGAGCCTGTTCTTCTTCTCGGCCGGCGGTGAGCACACCACCCGTGAGCACTACGCCTTCCTGCTGGACTGCGCCCGCTTCGCCGACCGCAACGGCTTCGAGGCGATCTGGCTCCCCGAACGCCACTTCGACGCCTTCGGCGGCCCCTACCCCGCACCCGCGGTCCTGGCCGGCGCCGTCTGCGCGGTCACCGAGCGGGTGGGGGTGCGGGCCGGCAGCGTCGTACTCCCACTGCACGACCCGGTCCGGGTGGCCGAGGAGTGGGCCGTCGTCGACAACCTGTCCGGCGGCCGGACCGGAATCTCCTTCGCCTCCGGCTGGCACCCCAACGACTTCGCCCTCGCCCCCGATGCCTACGCCGACCGCCGGAACCGGACGGTGACGGGCATCCGGCAGCTGCGCGAGCTGTGGCGGGGCAGCACCCTCCGGCGCCGGGACGGTGCGGGCAGCCTCATCGAGATCGGCACGCTCCCGCGCCCGGTGCAGCGGGAGATCCCGCTGTGGATCACCGCGTCCTCCTCGGCCGAGACCTGGCGCACCGGCGCGCGCGAGGGCCTGCACGTCCTGACCGCCCTGCTGGAGCAGAACCACACCGAACTGGGCGAGAAGGCCGCGGTCTACCGCGAGGAACTCCGCGCCGCGGGACGTGATCCCGACGAGTACGCGGTCACCGCGATGCTCCACACCTTCGTAGGCCACGACCAGGAGGACGTGCGGCGCACGGTCCACGGGCCCCTCATCGGTTACCTGCGCTCGCACATGGAGCTGTTCGCCAAACTGGCCGACAGCCAGGACGTGGCCATCGACCCCGCCAAGGTGAGCGCCGCGGACCGGGCGGCCCTGGCGGAGCTGGCGTTCGAGCGCTACTTCACCGCCAACGGACTGTTCGGGACTCCGGACACCGCGCTGGCCAGGGTCCGCGCGCTGGCCGCTTCGGGCGTCACCGAGATCGCCTGCCTGGTGGACTTCGGCGTCCCGCCGAAGGAGGTGCTGGCCAACCTGGTGCACTTGCAGCAGCTGCGGGAGGCAGCCGACGCGGCCGGTGTCCTGACGCTCGGCGGCGCCGGAGCGCACGCGTGACCGATACCGGCGAGCGCCTGCGGACCCTGTGGAACGAACTCCTCGACCAGCCGGACGGCGGCGAGGACCGCGACTTCTTCAGCCTGGGCGGCCAATCGCTCATCGCCACCCGGCTGATCGGCCGCATCGGGGAGGAGTTCGGCGTCCGTCTCAGGCTCCGGGACATCTTCGACAACCCCACCCTGGCCCGCCTGAGCGCGCTGGTCGCCGCCGCCCGGGAGCATACGGAGGAGACCGGCGCCCGCACGTCGGCCGACGCGCCGGCCGACGGCCCGGCCCCGCTCGCCCACTCCCCGCTGCGCCCGTACAGCGCTCCGCTCGCCCTGCTCCAGGAACGCTTCTGGAAGGTCGAACGGACCCTGCCGGAGGCCGCGTTCTTCAACCAGATCATGCGGGTGGACCTGATCGGGGACCTCGACCCGCGCATGCTGCTGTCCGCGCTCCGCAACACCATCCGCCGGCACGACGTCCTGCACGCCACCCTGGGCGAGGGCCGCGACGGGCCCTGGCAGACCGTACGCCCCGACTTCACCGTTCCCGTCCGCCAGCGCGAGTACAGGGACCTGGACGAGACGGCACGCGAAGAGGCGATCCGGCAGGCCGCCAAGGCCGAGGCCAAGCTGCCGTTCGACCTGGTCCGCGAGATCCCGCTGCGGCTGAGGGTGCTGCGGTTCACCGCGACCCGCAGCGCGGTGCTGGTGGTGACCCACCACATCGCCTTCGACGGCTGGTCGCGCAACCAACTGGTGGCCGACGTCGCCGCCGACTACCGGGCCCGGGTCGAGGGCACCGCCGCGCCCGAGCCGCTCGCTTTCACCTACACCGACTTCGCGACCTGGCAGGTGGCCCATCGGGCGGCCGGTGGCATGGACGCCGCCCGCTCCTACTGGCTGGACCGGCTCGCGGCGCCCTACCCCGACCTCCGGCTGCCCGAGGCGCTCGAAGGCGACGACGGGTACCGCAGCGCCGCCCAGCCCGTCACCGTGTCCGCCGCGACGATGGCCTCGGTCGCGCGGCTGGCCAGGGGGGAGAACACCACCGACTTCACGGTCCTGCTGGCGGTCTTCCTGCTCGCAGTGGCGTCCCGCAGCGGCACGCCGGAGGCCATGGCCGCCATCCAGGTCGCCAATCGCCGCTGGCCCGGCACCCAGAAACTCGTCGGCCTGTTCGCCAACACCCTGGTGCTGCGCGCCCCCATCGATCCCGCCGCCGCCTTCGAGGCGTACCTGCGGACGGTCAGGACGGCTCTGCTGGAAGCGTTCGACCACCAGGAGGTCCCGCTGGAGGAGGTGGTCGACGCCCTCCGGGAGCGTGACGGCATCGACCCCGCCGACCTGCTCCAGGTGGGCTTCGCGCTCCAGGACGCCTGGGTGCCCGAGACCCCCGTGCCCGGCGGCTTCCTGCGCCAGGCGTCCGGCCTGGTCTTCGGCGACGGCCAGGAACTCGACCCCACCACCTTCGGACTGACGATGGAACTGCGTGCGGACGGCCCGGCGCTGTCCGGGCACGTCACCTACAAGGCCGACCGATACCCGCCGGTAGCGATCAAAGCCCTGGTCACCGCCTTCGACGGCATCCTGCGTGCGGTGGCCGACGACCCGCAGACGGCGGTCGGCACGCTCATCACCGAGCAGGTGGGCCCGTGACCGGCACCTGCGTGCACCACCTGGTCGAGGAGCACGCCCGGCGCCGGCCGGACGCCGTCGCGCTCCACTCCCCCGGCCGGACCGTCGGCTACCGCGAACTCGTCCGGGCGGCCGACCGGGTGGCCGCCCGGCTGCGCGAGGCGGGCGTGGGCCTCGGATCGCTGGTGGCGGTCTTCGGGCCGGCCACCCCCGAACTCATGGCCGGGATACTGGGCACGCTCAAGGCGGGTGCCGCCTGGCTGCCGCTCGGCCCCGGGGACCCGCCGCAGCGCACCCGCGTCCTGCTGGAACAGGCGCTCCCCGACGCCGCGCTGTGCGCGGAGGAGGAATCCGCCGAGTGGGCTCTGCGGGCCGGCCCGGCCACGCCCTCGGTCGTCCTCGGACCGGACCTGTGGTCCGGCCCTGCCGAGCCGGTCGACGTCCCGGTGGAGCCGCGCGACCTCGCCTACGTGATGTTCACCTCCGGCAGCACCGGCGTGCCCAAGGGCGTCGAGGTGGCGCACCACGGTCTGGTCAACTACTGCCGCTGGGTGGCCAGGGCCAACCGGGTCGACGGCGGTGTCGCCCTCCTGCCCGCCACCACCCGGCTCACCTCCGACGCCTGCATCCAACAGGTGATCGCGCCCCTGACCCGCGGCGACGCGGTCTGGCTGGTCGACGAGGGACTGCGCCTCGATCCGGAGCGCCTGCTGAGCGAGCTGACCGCTCGTCCCGGAGCCGGTTTGCACTGCGTGCCGGCGCTGTGGGAGGAACTGCTGCTGGTCCTGGAGTCCGCCGCCGCCCCGGTGCCCGCCTTGTCGAGCCTGTTCCTGGGCGGCGACCGGGTGCGCGAGGAGCTGTGGCTGCGCACCCGCCGGCTGCTGCCGCACTGCGCGATGGCCAACGTCTACGGCCCCACCGAGGCCACCGTCCAGGTGACCGGCGGCTTCCAGCCGGCCGGAGCCGAGCTGACCGTCGGGCGTCCGGTCGACAACGTCCGGGTGCTCGTCCTGGACGACTCGGGCCGCGCGGTACCCACGGGCGAGGACGGCGAGGTGCACCTGGGAGGCGTGTGCCTCGCCCGCGGGTACCGGGGACAGCCCGCCGAGACCGCCGAGCGCTTCACCGGCACGGGGGCCGGCCGCCTCTACCGCACGGGCGACGTGGGCTCCCTCCTGCCCGACGGCACCCTGCGATTACGCGGGCGGCTGGACGACCAGGTGAAGATCCGCGGCAACCGCGTCGAACCGGGCGAGATCGAGTCGGCCCTCACGGCGCTGCACGGAGTGGGCCGCGCCGCGCTCGCCGTCACCTCGGACAGCCGCGGCGCGGTCGTGCTCGCCGCGGGCGTCGAGTCCGTGCGGCCGGGCCCGGACCTGTCCGCTGCCCTGCTGGCCGAGCTGGCCGCCCGGCTGCCCGGCCACTTCGTTCCGGCGGCGCTGCGCGTCTACGACCGGCTGCCGCTGATGCCGAACGGCAAGGTGGACCGGGCCAGGATCGCCGCCGAGGCGTTCGAGCAGGCACATCCGCCCACCGAACCCGTGCCGTGGGGATCCCCGCTGGAGATGCAGGTCGCCGAGGTGTGGAGCGGGCTGATGGACCGCCCCGCGACCTCGCCCGACGACGACTTCTTCGCACTCGGCGGGCACTCGCTGCTCGCCGTCCGGGCGGCCGGCAGACTGACCAGGACGCTCGACCGCGCGGTGGACGTCGGCATGATCTTCGAGCACCGCACGGTCCGCGCGGTGGCGGCGGCCGTCGCGCGCCTCCCGCGGCGCGAGGCGGACGGCCCGCAGTGGGACGCCGACGCCCCCTGCCCGCTCTCGGTGCAGCAGCAGGAGCTGTGGCGCACCGAGGAGTTCCTGGCCGGCACCCCCTTCAACACGGTGCTCCTGCCGGTCCTCGTCGGCGGACCGCTGGACGTGCCCGTGCTGACGGCCGCGCTCGGTGACGTGGTCGCCGCGCACCCCGCGCTCAGGGGTCGTGTGGTCCCCGCGTCCGACGGCGGTGAACCGA
Source organism: Streptomyces sp. NPDC059456 (assembly GCF_042750055.1). NCBI lineage: Bacteria > Bacillati > Actinomycetota > Actinomycetes > Kitasatosporales > Streptomycetaceae > Streptomyces > Streptomyces sp. NPDC059456. The sequence goes on along the minus strand of NZ_JBHYVA010000328.1, from coordinate 3,733 downwards.
CCCAGACGGTCGCCCCGGTCGCGGCGCCGCCGCCCTGCCCGGTGGCCGACCTGAGCGCGCTGGCCGCCGAGTCCGCGCAGTCCGCCGAGGAGGCGACGGCCCGGCAGGCCCGCCGCCTGCTGGCCGAGCCGCTCGACCCGGTGCACGGGCCGGTGCTCCGCGCCCGGCTGGTGCGGCTCGCACCGGACCGCTCGTACCTGCTGCTCGCGGTACACCACCTGTTCTGCGACGGGGTGTCGCTGCACGTCGTGCTGGCCGACCTCGCCGAGGCGTACCGGGCGCGGCTGGCCGGCGGGGTCGGCGCCGGTCCGGAAGCCGAGCCGGTGCACCTGCGGTACGCCGGACACCAGCGGGCGCAGCTGGCGCAGGGACGGTATGCCGACCACCTCGCGTACTGGGCCGCCAAGCTGAGCCGCCCGGTGCCCGAAGTGCGGCTGGGCCCCGAACCCGCCGACGGGGCCGACCTGTTCAGCTTCGTCACCGCCGACGTCGCACTGGGCCCGGGACTCTCGCGCAGGCTCAGGGACTACGCCGGGGCACGTGGAGCCACGCCGTTCATCTGCCTGACCGCCGCGCTCGCCGCCGTGCTGAACGCCCGCGGTGTCCCGTCGCCGGTGCGGCTCGGCACCCTGACGGCCAACCGCGAGGAAGCTGCCCGGGAGCACGCGGTCGGCCTGTTCAGCACCACCGTGGCGCTGGACGTGCCGGTCGACCCGGCGGCGGACTTCGACGCGCTGGTGGCCGCCACCCGAGCGGAGGCGCTGGAGAGCTTCACCCATCAGCGGGCCCCGATGGAGCAGGCGTACGACGTACTTCCGCCGGGGCAGCCTCCGTTCCGCATCGGCGTGGCATGGGAGCCGCCGCGGCCGCCCCATCAGGTCGGTCCGACCCGCTTCGAGGTCCACCGGCCCCCGGGCGGATCGGCCCCCGGCGTGCTGCCGTCCTCGACCGCGGTGTCCTTCGTCGTACGCGAGGAGGGGGACGACCTGCGGCTCGTCCTGGAGGTCAGCAGGTCCGTACTGGACGAGAAACCGGCCCGGCACCTGCTGGAGGAGGCCCGGCTGCTGCTGGACCGCCTGCTGGCGGCCCCCGGCGAGCCGGTGGCCCACTGCACCGGTGTGCCGGGGTGACCGCGGCCGACCGCGGCCTGTCGGTACTGCGGGCCGACGTCACGATCGAGCGCGGCACCGGCGGCGTGCCGACCGTCCGGGCCGCCGGCCTGCCCGACTGCTGGGCGGGCCTCGGGTACGCGGTCGCGACCGACCGCCTCTTCCAACTGGACCTCCTGCGGCGCAGCGCAGCCGGCCGTCTGGCCGAGCTCTTCGGCCCGTCCGCCGTCGCACAGGACGTCGCCCAGCGGCGGGCCGGGCTCACCGCGGCCGCGGACCGGGCGCTCCCTGAACTGCCGCCGGACCAAGGGGCGGCGCTCACCGCCTACGCCGGCGGCATCAACGCGGTGATCGCCTCCTCGCCGCCACCGCTGGAACACGAGGTGCTCGGCCGGCCCATGGAGCCGTGGCAGCCGCGCGACTCCCTGCTGGTGGCCCTGCTGCTCGCCCAGATGCTCAGCGGCGACGGCGAACACCACCGGATGTACGCGGCGATGGCCCGTTCGCTGCCGCCCGAGGTCGTCGACTTCCTGCTCGGCGAGAGCGACCCCTATCTCGTGGGGCTGGACGGACGGCCGGCCGACGGCAGGAGGACCGGCCTGCCGGCGCAGGCGCTGCGCGCCCTGCTGGCCGAAGCCCCGGGCCCGCCGGCCGGCGGCCGGCAGATCGTGGCCCCGGACGACCGGCCCTGGGGATCCAACGCCTTGGCCCTGGAAGGCTCGCACACCGTCGACGGACGGGCGCTGCTCGCCAACGACATGCATCTGCCGCTGGGCGCGCCCGCCCTCTTCCACCGGGCCGGCCTGCGCTGGCCGGGCGGCAGGGTGGACGGCGTGACCGTCCCCGGCCTCCCGGTCTTCGTGGCCGGGGTCAGCTCCTCCCTCGCCTGGGGCGCGACCCGGCTGGCGGCGGACGTGGTCGAGCTCGTCGAGGTGGAGCCCGCGCAACTGACGACCCGGCGGGAACGTGTCCTGGTGCACCGCGGCGACCCCGTCGACGTGGAGGTGACGGACAGTCCGTGGGGTCCGGTCGACGTGTCCGGACCCGACGGGGTCCCGCTGGCCCGCCACTGGGTGGGGCGGGAACCGGGCGCCGTGGACCTCGGGCTGGGCGCGCTGATGACCGCCGGGGACGTCGACACCGCTACGGAGGCCGCCCGTCGGGCCGGCGGTCCGCCGCTGAACATCCTGCTGGCCGACACCGGCGGCCGGATCGCCTGGACCGTCTCCGGCCGCTTCCCCGTGCGCGAGGGCACGGGACCGGTCACCCCCGACCGCGCCTGGACCGCCCACCGGCTCCCGCACGAGCTGCCGTACGTCACCGACCCCGAATCCGGACGGCTGGTCAGCGCCAACAACGGTGTACGGGAGCACGGCACGGTCTCCGGCCTGGCCGCCAACCACTTCTCCGCCCGGCGGGCCGCACGCATCGGCGAACTGCTCGACACCGGCGGAAACTGGGACGAGCACCGGCTGCTGGCGCTCCAGGGCGACAGCGACGCGCAGTTCTACGCCTTCTACCGCGACTTGGCGCTCACCGTCCTCACCGACCCCGTGACCGGGGCGGACGAGCAGCGAGGGCGGCTGCGCGAAGCGGTCCGCGCCTGGGACGGCACCGCCCGGACCGACGCCATCGGACTGGCCGTGCTGGTCGCCTGGCGCGAGCTGCTGCGCGAATCGCTCTTCGCCGCTCTCCTGAGCCGCTGCGCGTCCAAGGACGAGGACTTCGTCTACTGCTGGCACTCGCACGAGTCCCCGCTCCGCGCGATGCTGGGCGACACCTCGCTCTTCCCCCCGCCGCACCGGGACCAGCGGGGCTTCCTGCTGTTCGAACTCGACGTGTGCGGAGCCCTGTTGCGCCACCTCGCCCCGGGAACCGGAATCGAGACGCTGCGGTGGGGCATGCTGAACCCCACCGGCATACGGCACCCGATGTCGCACCTCGCGCCGGAGCTGTCCGCCCTCCTCGACCTGCCCCAGGACGAGATGCCGGGCTGCCCGGAGTCGGTCTGCGCAGCGCGGCCGGGCGGGGGGCCGCCCCCGCGGGGCCGGGGTGCGGGGGGGGCGACGGGACCGTACGGGCGTCCGCGCACCCCGGGCTCGGTGTCCGGCCCCGCGGCGGCGGGCCGGCAGCCCCGTGAGGGGGCCCCGGCCGAGCACTGCGTCGTGCGGCACCCGCGGCTACCCTGGACCGGGGGACGATCGGCACCGCCCGTCGGAGGCGACCTCATGCGACGACGCCATCACTTCCACATCGATCATGCGGGGCACTCCGTCAGCGCCACCGTCGAGACCGGCCGCCACGTCGAGGTGGAGATCCTGGTCGACGGCAAGGAGACCGGCCACGGCACCACCCACCACGACCGGCCCGTCACCGTGCAGGTGGAACTGCCGACCGATCCGCCGACACCGGTGTCCGTCCGCGCGACGCCCGGTCCCGGCCTCCCGCGCTGCGTCCTGGAGGCCGCGGACGCCTTGCCCCAGGTCATGTCCCCCCGCCGCTACGGACGACCGCCGCCGTCGACCGGCCGCCGTCCGCCGTGGACGCGGGCGGGGGGGGGCGGGCCCCCCCGCCGCCCGCGGGCGGGGGGGGGCGGGGGCGGGGAGCGCGGCGGCGGTCCCGGC
>NZ_JBHYVA010000327.1:0-9044 GCF_042750055.1 Streptomyces sp. NPDC059456 | reverse complement strand
GCCCAGCACGAGGGCCAGCGCCGCCAGCCCGGCCGGCACCGCCGACCGGGCGGGGGGGGGGCGCGGGCGGGCGGCGGGGGGGGCGGGCGCCGGCCGCCGGTCCCCTCCGGTGGGGAGGTGGGGGTGGAGGGGGACATCAGGAGAGGGCCTTGTCCCACTTCTCGGCGAGGGTTGCCTTGGCCTTGTCCAGCTCCGCGGAGGCGGGGAAGGCCGGGGTGCCCTGGATCTGCGGGAGCTTGGCGGCGGCGGCCTTGTCGGCGGTGCCGTCCTGGGTCATGACGGGGAGCAGGACCGGGCGGGCGTGGCCCCCCAGCCACAGGTTCTGGCCCTCGGGGCTGTACAGGAACTCCATCCACAGGCGGGCGGCGGCCGGGTTCGGGGCCTCCTTGTTGATGGCCTGCGAGTAGTACTGGGCGTAGACGCCGTCGGTGGGGACGGCGACCTTCCAGTCGACGCCCTTGTCCTTGAACTGCTCGGCGTAGCCGGCGTTCAGGTAGTCCCAGTCGATGGAGATGGGCGTCTCGCCCTTCTCTACGGTGGCCGGGGTGGACTCGACGGGGATGAAGTTGCCGCTCTTGCGCAGCTGTCCGAAGAAGTCGATGCCGGGCTGGATGTCCGCGAAGGAGCCCTTGTTGGCGAGGGCGGCCGCGTAGACGCCGCCGAAGGCGGAGCCGGACTTGGTCGGGTTGCCGTTGAGGGCGACCTTGCCCTTGTACTCGGGCTTCAGCAGGTCCGCGAAGGTGGCGGGGCAGTTGGGGATCTTGGCGGCGTCGCAGCCGATGGAGACGTAGCCGCCGTAGTCGTTGTACCAGCGGCCGTCGGCGTCCTTCTGGCCGGCGGGGATCTTGTCCCAGGCGGTGACCTTGTACGGGGCGAAGAGGTTCTCGTCGGCTCCGCTGCGCGCGAAGGCGATGCCGAGGTCCATGACGTCGGGGGCGCGCTTCTGGCCCTTGCGGGACTTCACGGCGGCGATCTCGTCGGAACTGGAGGCGTCCGGGTTCTCGCTGCTGACCTTGATCTTGTACTTGGCCTCGAACGCCTTGATGATCTCGCCGTAGTTCGCCCAGTCCGGCGGCAGCGCGATGACGTTCAGCTGGCCTTCCTTCTGGGCGGCCGCGACGAGGGCGTCCATGCCGCCGAGGTCGGCGACCGAGGTGGCGGCGCCCGGCTGCGTCTTGGCCTTGCCGTCGGCGGTGGTGCCGGCGGCCTGGTCCGGAGCGGCACCACAGGCGCTGAGCGTGGTGAGGACGGCGGCGCTGAGGAGTACGGCCGCACCACGGCGGGCGGAGGAACTGAGCACGGTCTCTCCCGGAGACGGGTTCCTGACGGGGGTCGACTTGTCTGAACAAGTTGGCTCCAGTTCGCCCGGCTCCGCTGTACGGACGGTGAACGGGGACTGGACCGCGGGGCACGACTCGACGAAGAGACGAGAATGACCGAAAGCAGCCGTGACAAGACCGGTGCAATGATCTTCAACACCTAGGGTGACGGAACACGCGAGCGGCCGTGGCGGCTGCAACGACTGCGACGACTGCGACGACTGCGACGGCAAGGGGGCGGCACGGCATGGGCACGGTCCGGTATCTGGAGATCGCCGAGGCACTGCGCACGGCGATCCTCTCCGGTGAGTACGCGGTGGGCGCCCAGCTGCCCTCGGAGAGCGATCTGGCCGCACGCTGGTCCGCCTCGCGGGGAACCGTCCGGCAGGCCGTGGCCACGCTCGCCGCCGAGGGCCTGATCGGTTCCCGGCAGGGCGCCCGCAGGATCGTTCTGCGCCACGAACGCCGCCACAGCTTCGGCGAACTGAACAGCTTCGCCCAGTGGGCCGAGGGGCTCGGCCAGGAGGTCACCAGCCGCTTCCTGGCCCGCACCCGCCGGCCGGCCACGGCCGAGGAGGCGGACCGGCTCGCGCTCGCGCCGGGCACCGAGATCCTGGCCGTGCTGCGGGTGCGGCTCCTGGACGGGGAGCCGACCATGGTGGAGCGCACCGCGTACGCGGACTGGGTCGCGGCCGCGGTCGAGGCCATGCCGGAAGACGTCCGCTCGGTGATGGACGGCCTCGCGAACGGTTCCGCGATCGTCGCCCACTACGGCGAGCACCTCATCGACGCCCTCGCGGCGGGGAGCGAGGACGCCCGGCTGCTGGAGATCCGGCGCGGGAGCCCGCTGTTGCGCCAGCGGCATGTCTCGGCCACCTCCACCGGCCGCCCCATCGAGTGGAGCGACGACCGCTACCGGGCCGGCAGCGTCACGTTCAGTGTGAGCAACTCGGCGGTAGCCACGCCTTTGGAGCGCCGCACGGGCGACGGGTGAGGGCCCGGGCGCGCGGCTGTATCGTCCCGGGCAGGACCGATCACCCGCCGGACGGGTACGGAGGAAGACCGATGATCGATGTGCAGCGGCTGCGCATTCTGCGGGCCGTCGCCGAGCACGGCAGCTTCAACCGGGCGGCGCGGGCCCTGCTGCTGACCCCTTCGGCCGTCTCGCAGCACATCGCCTCGCTGGAGCGGAGCGTGGGCCACCCGGTGGCGGTGCGCAGCACCCGCGGGGTCACCCTGACCGAGCCGGGGCGGCTGCTGGTGGAGGCCGCGGAGACGATCTCCGCCGAGCTGGACCAGGTCCGCCGCGCCATCGACCGGCTGACGGCGGAGCGGCCCCGGCTCACGGTCGCCACGTTCACCAGCGGCGGCCGCCGGCTGCTGCCGCCGGCGCTGGCCCGGTTCGTGGCCGCGCACCCCGACGTCGAGCTGACCGTACGGGAGGCCGAGCCGGAGGACGCGGTGCCGATGGTGCGCGACGGGGCCGCCGACCTCGCCCTGACCTACCACTTCGACGGGCCGCTGCCCCTGCGGGCCGGGCTCGACTGGACGCCGCTGGCCGACGATCCGCTGTGGCTGGTCCTGCCGCGCGAGCACCGGCTGGCCGGGCGGGCCTCGCTCGGCCTCGCCGAACTGGCCGAGGAGCGCTGGGTGCTCGGCTGCCTCAAGACGGAGGCCTTCCTGCACCGGTACGCGGGGCTCGCCGGCTTCGACCTGCGGGTGGCGGCCTCCACCACCGACTACTTCTTCGCCCAGACCCTGGTCGCCGCGGGAGTCGGCGTCTCGCTGGTCCCGGACGTGTCCCTGGCCCCGGAGGCATCGCTGGCGGTCGTACGGATCGAACCTCCGCGCCCCGCCCGGCACATCGGGGTGGTGACCCCGCGCCTGCGCCGCCCGCACCCCTACGCCGGGGCCCTGACCGCGGCGCTGGCCGCCGCGGCCGAGCGGTGACCGGACATCTGCCCGCGTGAGGGCGGGACCCTCACGAGGTGACGAGGTCCTCCCCGGGCGGGGGCGCGTCCGGCGCCTCGGCGTGGATCCGGCCGTCACGCAACTCCACCACCCGGTCCGCGAGTTCGATCAGGGCCGGATCGTGGGTGGCGACCAGGACGGTGACCCCCTCGCTGCGGACCACAGCGCGCAGGAGCTGCATGATCGAGTGGCCCGTCTCGGAGTCGAGCTGGCCGGTGGGCTCGTCGGCGATGATCAGGGCCGGTTCGTTGGCCAGGGCGCGGGCCACGGCGACCCGCTGCTGCTGGCCGCCGGAGAGCTCGCCGGGGCGCTGCTCGGCGTGCTCGGCCAGGCCGACCAGGGCGAGGAGGGTGCGGGCGCGTTCCTCGCGCTGCTTCGCCGGGATCCCCCGCATCCGCATCGGGACGCCGACGTTCTCGACCGCGGTCAGGACGGGGAGCAGGCCGAAGGACTGGAAGACGAAGCCGATCCGGTCGCGGCGCAGCGCGAGCAGTCCCTGCTCGTCCAGCCCGGCGAGATCGGTGCCGTCGAGGACGACGCTGCCGTCGCTCGGGGTGTCCAGTCCGCCGACCAGGTTGAGCAGGGTGGTCTTGCCCGAGCCGGACCGGCCCTTGAGCGCGGTGAGCACCCCGCGTTCGACCTCGAACGACACTCCGCGCAGGGCGTGCACGGCGCGCTTGCCGCTGCCGAAACTGCGGTGGAGGCCGTCCACCACGACCATGGGCGTCGCCGCCGTGGCGTCCTGATCCTGCGTCATGGTGTGGCTCCCCCTGGAATCGGCCGACGACCACCGGCTGCGGCCGCTCGCACGCGCCGCGCTCACCTCGGTCGTCTTCTTCGCTTCATTTCGATTCTGCTCATCCGTCCCGCCCTTCGCGCAAGCCCCTTCCGTGGCGCGTTCGAATCTGACAGCATTGTCCGCTATCCGGTACCAGCGGTCCGGATGGGGGAGGAACACGGCACATGCTCGGCTTCGTCGTGCGCCGGCTGCGCGGGCGAGTGCCGCTCGCCGCCGCCGTACTGCTGACCGTACTGATCACCACGACGGTGCTGACCGCGCTGTCCGCGTTCACCCGCGACGTGGGCGAAGCGGGGCTGCGTCAGGCGCTCCAGGGCCCGGACCGGGCCCGGACCACCGTCCTCGTCACCGGCGAGCACGCCGCGCCCGACCGCGCCGCGGACGACGCGGCCGTACGCGCCTTCACCGGCGGGCTGTTCGGCCGGCTGCCCGTCGCCGTCGAGAACGTGGCGCGCAGCCGCTCGTTCGGGCTGCCGGGGGCGCACGCCCCCGGCAAGGACGCCGACCTGACCCTGCTCGCCGCCTTCGACCAGCGGCACGTACGGCTGCTCGCGGGGCAGTGGCCGCAGCCGGTCGGCGCGCCCGGCGGCCGGCTGCCGGTGGCCGTGCCGCGGGCGGCGCTGGCCCGGCTCGGGCTGGACGCGCAGGCCCTGCCCGCCGAGGTCCGGCTCGACGACCGGTACGGCGGCGCCCCGCAGACCGTACTGGTCACCGGCGTGTACCGGGCGGCCGATCCCGACGCGCCGTACTGGCGGCTCGACCCGCTCGGCGGACGGGAACTCCAGGTCGGCAGCTTCACCACGTACGGCCCGCTGCTCGTGGACGACACCGCCTTCACCGCGGGCGGCCTGGTGCAGAACAACCGCGGCTCGCTCCTCACCCCGGACTTCTCCGACGCCCACGGCTCCGACACGGACGCCGTCCGGGACCGTGCGACCTCGGCCGTCGAGGAGCTGAAGCGCACCAAGTCCCTCCAGGCCAGGACCGAACTGCCGGAGCTCCTCGGCGAACTGGCGTCCGCGCAGCTCGTCGCCCGGTCGACCCTGCTCATCGGCGCGCTGCAGCTCACCGTGCTGGCCGCGGCCGCCCTGCTGCTCGTGGCCCATCTCCTGACGGACCGCCAGGAGGGCGAGCGCGTCCTGCTCGCCGCCCGCGGCGCGTCCCGCCGCCGCCTCGGTGTACTGAGCGCGGCGGAATCCCTGCTGCTCGCCCTGCCCGCCGCCGTCCTCGCTCCGCTGCTCACCCCGCCGCTGCTGCGCCTGCTCGGCGGGTTCGGGCCGCTCGCCCGGGTGCCGCTGGGCGCCACCGGGACCTGGCTGCTGTGGCCGGTCGCGGCCGGCTGCGCCCTGGCCTGTGTGCTGCTGGCCGCGCTGCCCGCCGTACTGCGCGGCGCCGCGGCCGCCGCCCTGCGCCGCACCGGACGCCGTCAGGCGCTGGTCGCCGGGGCCGCCCGCTCGGGCGCCGACCTGGCCCTGCTGGCCCTCGCCGCCCTCGCCTACCAGCAGTTGGTCCAGCACGGCGAGGACGGCCTGACCGCCGGTACGCCGGCTCCCGGCGGGCGGCTCGGGGTGGATCCGGTGCTGGTGGCCGCGCCGACGCTGGCCCTGTGCGCGGGCACCCTCCTGGTGCTGCGGCTGCTGCCGTTCGCGGCGCGGCTGGGCGGACGGATCGCCGCGCGGGGCCGCGGGCTGGGCCCCGCGCTCGTGGGCTGGCAGCTCGCCCGCCGGCCCGGGCGGGCCACCGGGCCCGTACTGCTGCTCGTACTCGCCGTCTCCAGCGGGGTCCTGGCCCTCGGCCAGCACACGGCGTGGTCCGCTTCCCAGCGCGACCAGGCCGAGTTCGCCACCGCCGGGGGGCTGCGGATCTCCGGCAGCGACCTGCCCGCCATGGGCCAGGGCGGCCGGTACGCGGCACTGCCCGGCGGCGGGGCGGTGATCCCGGTGATCCGCACGCCGCAGGAGCTGCCGGGCGGCCGGATCGCGCAGGTGCTCGCGCTGGATGCGGCCGCAGTGGGCGAACGGGTGCCGCTGCGGGCCGACCTGCGCGACGGGCGCGGGATGCGGGAGCTGTTCGCGCCGCTGTCCGTACCGCCCGCCGCCCCGGCGGCCGGCATCTCCCTGCCCGGGCGGCCGCAGCGCATCGACCTCGACGTGGACGTGCGGGTCCTCGGCGGCGACGCCGGCCACGCCGCGCTCGGGCTGCTGCTGCGCGACCGGTTCGGGCTGACCTACCGGGCGCCCATGGCCCAGCTGCCCACGGGCGGTGCGACTACCGTCTCGGTGGACCTCGGCGGGCTGACCGGCGCGCCGCTCGGTTCGGCCGCGGCCCCGCTGACCCTCGCCGGGCTCGCGGTGTCGTACGTCCCGGGCGAGGGCGGCTCCACGGACTTCGGCGTGCCCGAGCCGGCCGACGCCGGCGGTGAGCTGACCGTCCGCCGGCTGGCCGTCGCCGAGACGCCGGGAGGCCGGGCCGAACCCGTGGCCGCCGCGCCCCCGGCCGCCGCGGACGGTGCGGGCGCCCCGGGCGGCTGGACGCTGACCGCGTCCGCGCTGACCGGCGGCTCCCCCGCCGCGGAACTGCTGCCGGGCGGGCAGGACGGCTCGGAGCTGGTGCGGCTGCGCTACCGGGGCGGCCGCAAGGCCGTGGGCGGGATCCAGTTGGCGCTGGCACCGCCGGGCGCCCGGACCGTCGCCGAGGTGCCGGGCGTCGCCACCCGTACCTATCTCGCGGGGGTCGGCGCGGCCGTCGGCGACCTGGTTCCCGTCCCGCTGGGCGGTGCTTCGGTGCCGGTGCGCATCACGGCCGCCGTCGGCTCGCTGCCCGTCGCCGGGGACACCGCGCTCGCCGTCGATCTGAACGCCGTGGGACGCATGCTGGCCGCGGGCGGCGTACGGGAACTGCCCGCGCCGACCGAGTGGTGGCTGCCCGCGAAGTCCGCCGCCGACACCGCGCCCGCCCGGGCCGCCGCCGAACTGCGGGCCGGCGCCGGGGTGCAGCAGGTACGGCTGCGCGAGGAGGTCGCCGCCGGGCTGCTGGACGACCCGCTGAGCGCGGGCCCGCAGAGCGCGCTCGCCGCCCTCGCGGCGGCCTGCGCGGTCCTGGCGGCGATCGGCTTCGCGGCCTCCGCGGCGGCGGGCGCCCGGGAACGGGCCCGTGAGTCGGCGGTCCTGCTGGCGCTCGGCGCGTCCCGGCGGAGCCTGGCCCGGACGGCGGCCGCCGAGAGCTGCCTGCTCGTGGGACTCGGCAGCGCCGTCGGGGTCGGGCTCGGCGCCGCGATCGTCCATCTGGTGGTGCCGCTGGTGGTGCTGACGCCCGCCGCGCGCCGCCCCGTGCCGCAGGTGCTGGTCGACCTGCCGGGCGGCACGACGCTGCTGCTGACCGCCGCCGTCGCCGCGGTACCGCTGCTGTCGGCGGTGCTCGGCGGCCGCCGCGACCGCAACGTCTCGAACGCGGCCGCCCGGCTGCGGCACGTGGAGGAGATGTGACCAGGCCCGCACAGACACCGGACGGCCCGCCGGACCACGCGTCCGCGGCCGCGACCGGGCACGACCGCGGGGCCGGGGACGGCCGCGGAGCCGGGGACCGGTCGGCGCCGTGGGTGCGGACCCGGCTGCGGTCGGCGCCGTCGAGTGCCGTGCTCGCCGCGGCGCTCGCCTTCGTCGCCGTCCTGCTGGCGGCCGCCCTGCCGCGCGCCGTGGACCGGGGTGCCGATCAGGCGCTGCGTTCGTTCCTGCACGACCGGGGGCCCGCCTCGACGAGCCTGCTCGCCACCTCCGAGGCGCGGTACGGCAAGCAGTCCGTCGACGAGCTGGACTCCGTACGCGACGCGCTGGTCGCCCGTACCGGCGTCGGCTTCGCCGTCGCCCCCTCGGGGCCGGTCCACGGCACCCAGGCGGTCAAGGGACGTGACCTCGCCAATCCCGAACTGCCGCGCCCCGATGGCGTTCCGCCCAAGCTGGACCTGCTGTACCTGCGGGAAGCCGCCGCGCACACCGAGCTGGTGGCCGGGCGCTGGCCCGGCGGCGGCAGCCCGGACGGGCCCGTGCCCGTCGCGCTGTCCCAGCAGGCCGCACAGACGCTGGGCGTCCGGATCGGCACCGTCCTGGAGACCTTCGCGGGCGGCTTCTCGACCCCGATCAGCGCCGAGGTCGTCGGCCTGTACCGGGCCACCGACGACGCCGACGTCTACTGGACCGGGCTCCCCTGCCTGACCCGGGCGTGCCAGAACAACACCCCCGGGATCCCGCCGCTGCGGTACTGGCAGACCGCCGCCCTCGTCGGACCCGACGGGCTCGCCCGGCTCGGCGAGTGGGGCGAGGGCGCCGAGGACTTCTGGCGGCTCCCGGTGGACACGGGCCGGCTGCGCGCCGACCGGCTGCCCGACGTCGCCGCCGAGATCGCCGCGTACGTGAGCGGCCCGACCACCTCCGGTCTGCGGCACGCCACCCTGCGCGGCGACCTGCGGATCACCTCGCGGCTGCCGGAGCTGTTCAAGCAGGCACGGGCGCGGCAGCAGGCGGCCGCGCCGCTCGCCGCGATCGGTCCGGCGGGCGTCGCCGGCGTGGCCGCCGTGGTGTTCTGCCTGGCCGCCGCCCTCACCGCGGACCGGCGGGAGTCGGAGCTGCGGCTGCTGCTGGCCCGCGGCGGCTCGCCGGGCGGCATCGTCGGCCGGCTGCTCGGCGAGGGCGCCGTGACCGTCCTGCCCGCCGCCGTCCTCGCGGCCGGGCTCGCGACCTGGCTGCTGCCGACCCCCCGGTGGACCGCCACCCTGCTCGCGGCCGCCGCCGTCACCCTGCTGGCGCTGCTGGCCTTCCCGGTACGGGCCGCCGTACTGAGGTCCGCCCGGCGCCGCGGGCCGGCCCCGCGGCGCCGGCGGGTCGCCGCACTGCTGGTCGTGGGGGGCCCCCCCCCGGCCGCGGGGGCGTGTTCACAAAAACCCACCCCCCCAGCCCCCA
>NZ_JBHYVA010000326.1:0-9058 GCF_042750055.1 Streptomyces sp. NPDC059456 | reverse complement strand
TCGCCACCATGCACAACCTCGCCATGACACGGTGAAACAACAGGTCAAGCACCACTCAGACCTACCCGAGATGGACCTTCTGCAACACCCTTTAGTACCGCATCAGGCAACGTTTGCCCTGCGGTGCTGGGGTGGGCACTGCCATACTCAGGGTTATGGGGAGAGCTTTGAGTCGCACCCGATCATGGCAGCAGGGTGATTTGACCGATGGGCCGGTCGATCAGGTTTTCGCACAGGTACGTCAGGCTGTGCCAGATGTGATCATCAAGCGTCTGGCGGTCACGCGCGCCAGTGACGACGACAACGTGTACTTCCTGGGCGTCGGGACAGTCCCGGACCGTGTCCAGTTCGATACCGGACAGGGTGGTCAGCCGCCGTTCCAGGTCGAGACCGATTCTTGTCGGGTGGTGACCTCGGACGTCGCCGAGGCGGTAGCTGCCGTTTCCGCGGGGCTGGGTTCAGGCGACGTTGGTTCTGGCGACGATCTGCCGTAGGCGGTTGTCGTTGGCGTGGCGGTTTCGCCAGATGATGTAGCGGCGGATCATGCTGCGCTGCTCCTTGTGGCTGGCGTGATCGGTGCCGTCGAGGGTGAAGTAGCGCAGGGCGGTGAACTGGGCCTCGATGCGGTTCAGCCAGGACGAATTCGTCGGGGTGTAGGCGATCTCGACATTGTTTGCCTCGGCCCAGTCCGCCACCCGGCGGCACCGTTTCGTGGTCAGGTGGGGCGAGTAGTTGTCACACACGATCGCGATGCGTTTCTCGGCTGGGTGCAAGGAGCGCAGGTAGCGGCAGAACTCCAGGAACTTCGAGCGGTCCTTGGAGCTCGTAACACGATCTTGATGAGATGCCCTGGTCAGCCGTGACCGGTGTGACGATTCGGCCGTTCGTGGTGGTGTGAGTACTCGGCCGTGGATCGTGGACGACGACTTGTGGGCACTGATCGAGCCGCTGCTGCCGCCCTGGCCGACGAGGTCGCCAGGGCCGCGGCCGGTGGCTGACCGGCTGTGTCTGCAAGGCATCCTGTACGTGCTCTGCAACGACATCGCTGGCAACTCCTGCCGCCTGAGTTGGGATTCGGGTCCGGGCAGACCTGCTGGCGGCGCCTTGAGCGTTGGCAGCAGGCCGGTGTCTTCGGCCAACTGCACCAGATCCTGCTCGCCGAGCTGAACGCGGCCGGCCGGCTCGACTGGTCCAGGGCCTGCGTCGACGGCTCCCACATCCGGGCGAAAAAGGGGGAGCCGACACCGGTCCGTCGCCGGTCGACCGGCGGAAGACGGGCAGCAAACACCACCTGATCTGCGACGGACGCGGCACTCCGCTCAAAGTCATCACGACTGCGGCGAACGTCAACGACGTCACCCAGACTCTCGCCTTGGTCGACGGCATCCCACCGGTGGCAGGCCGCCCCGGCCGACCCCGCCGACGTCCCGAGGCCCTGCTCGGGGACAAGGGTTACGACTCCAACCCCAACCGCGATGAACTGCGCAAACGCCGGATCCTGCCCGTCATCTCACGCAAAGGAGTCCCGAACATCAAGGGCATGGGCAAACTCCGCTACGTCGTGGAGCAGACCTTCGCCCTGCTCCACCAGTTCAAACGACTCGCCGTTCGATGGGAACGCCGCACCGAGCTCCACGACGCCTTCATGTCCCTCGCCTGCAGCCTCATCTGCTGGCGACGTCTCAACAAGCCCGACTCGTGATCGTGTTACGAGCTCTTGGTCTTCTTGATGTGGCCGTAGAGCTGGTCCTTGCCCAGGTTGTAGGCGGCGAACAGGTGGCGGACCCCATGCGGCCGGGTGTAGGTCGCCCGCCGCCGCGGCCTGGGCTCCCGGTCTGGGTCTTTGTGCCGACCGCCACGTTCGGCCCACTGGTGCCCGGGGTGGGGCTGGAGGTTGAGCGGCCCGAACTCGTCCATACAGAAGATGACTTCGGGTTCGCCCGCCTCGGGTATGACCTCACTGTCGGCGATGGCATAGAGGTGCTCGACCCGGGCCTTCTTCGCCGCGTAGTCCGGGTCTTTCGAGGACTTCCAGGTCTTCACGCATTGAAAGCTGACGCCCTCCTCGCGGAGCAGGATGCGCAGGCCCTCATGGCTGATGTCGTCGACCACCCCCTCGGCGACCAGGAAGTCGGCCAGTTTGACCAGGCTCCAGGTCGAGAACGGCAGGCCGTGCTCGGCCGGCTTGGACTTGGCCATCTTCTTGATCTCGCGACGCTCTGGCAGCGTGAAAGTCTTCGGCCGTCCGCCCTTGTACTTCGGGCAGAGCGATGCGAAGCCGTCGGTGTTGAAGTTGTTGACCACGTCCCGGACCCGGTCCGCGCTGGTGAAGGTGACCTTCGCGATCTTCGCCACGGCCATGCCCTGCGCGGACAGCAGCACCATCTGGGCCCTCCGCCAGGTCACCACCGACCCCGTGCCCCGGCGGACGATCCGCAGCAACCGTCGGCCCTCATCGTCATCGATCTCACGGACGCGTACTCGTTCAGCCACCCGCTCAGCTTGACGACCCCACGCCGCCCAGAACAGGATCCGAGCCGCGCGACGCGTGACAACAGGGCGAACATTGCTTGATGCGGCACTAAGGAGAAACTGTGTCTCGTATGGCCAGCGCCAGCCAGACGACTGGTACCGCTGCCAGAACGATCAGCAGTAGACAGCACGGCAGCGGGGACGGCCCCTTGAGCGGTGGCTGGGCTGCTATCTGCGGGGCCACTCGGCGCACGTCGTCGGCGTGATACCACGTCTTACTGGCGGACCCGGTGGTGGTCATCCAGCTGTCCGTACGGACCCGCACTCCATGGGCCAGCGCATTTACATACACCGAGCGAGCACCGACGCCCGGCCACAAAGTGCTCACCTGGCGCGCCGTCAGCCAGTCGCCCTCCGACTCCCCAGCCATGTCGTGCCCTTCTCCCAGCAACCAGTGACGCGGCATCACGAACTGTCCCATAGCCAGGCGTAGTTCGCCCCCCTTCCCATCGCTTCTCGGGGTTTCGACGCGTTCGGCGGCCCACCAGTCGGCGACGTAGCCGGCGACGACTGCCCGCACAGCGAGCTCGGCGGTCCGCCCTTCCGCGCCCGGGGCAAGGCTTTCGGCGGCCTGCCACAAGGTCTGGTCAGTCAGCTCCCCCTCAGTCCCGCCTCAACGGGCCACCAGGCGGACGAGCCCGGTGCGGGCCAGGTCCTGGAGGTCGTGGCTGGCTGTCAGGCGTGCACTGACCGGCCCATACGCACAAGCCAGGGGGAGGCGGGTGATGGCTGGACGACACCGATCTCGTGGTACCCCCAGCCCTCGTAGAGTCGCATGACCTTCCCGTCGCCGGCGGCGGGGTTGACCATCGGCGTGGCGTGGACCTCTGCTCGGCCGGCTAGGAGGGCGTCGTGCATGCGGCGGGAGACGCCTATGCCCCGCCAGGCGGGGATGACGCCGATCTCCCGACAAACCTCTGACTCAGGTCACTAGCGGGGGGCGAGGGAACGGCGCGTTGCATGTGAGGGGCATCGCCGTACGCCAACGCGGCAGTCGCCACCGCTACCCCCGCCCGCGGCCGGTCACGATCACTTGGCAAACAGTCAAGATCGACTGTCAGCGGACAGCGGATGTGACTGTGCGGCGCAGACGTGCTCAGTCACATTTCGGGCCCGGGGTGGGGCGGGGTTAGGTGTGGATGCGGCTGTTGGTGCCGTCGTGGTGGTCGGCGTGTTCGTCGTTGAACCAGTAGTCGCCGGCGGCGAGGTAGCGGAAGGAGTGGCTGCTGTGCGCGGGGAGGGTGACCTTCGCGGTGCGGGTGCCGTCGCCTTGGGGTTCGAGGGGGTGGGCGGCGGGGTTCCGGTGGTTGAAGTCCCCGACGACACTGACCGGCCCCTCGGGCGTGTCTGCGGGCAGGACGAAGGTGACCTGGGTGCGGTCCTTGAGCTGCTTGCGTTCGATCACGGTGGTCTCTCGCCGTGGAAGTCGTCAGGGTGCGGGCATCCTCGCCTGCGCGGCGGCCGGCCTTGGTGGGACGTGGCCGCGGGCGGCTGTGCCGGTCACTCGGCCGGATGCCTCGCTCTCGGACTGTCCCGATGGTGCCAGGCCGGCGGCTCCGCGCGTGTCCGTAGCGGGGCCCGGTCGGGGTGGTTAGTTCGTCCGGCCGGGCCCCGCCGTGACCGGACTCTCTCATCGCCCTGCCACCGTGCCACGCTCGCGCCCGGTATGAGATCAGATCGGGGGAATCGCGCAGCGTGACGTCCTGGGCCGCGGGCCATGCGGCGGTGCCGCAGAGCGGGTTCGCCTGGCACACCTGCTGTTCGGTGGCCGCGGGGTCAGGTGTCGGTGATCGGGAAGAGGATGTCGGCGCCGGTGATTTCCAGCAGGCGCAGGAACTGCGGCACCACCGGGCGGAAGCCCAGTGGTGTCGCCTCTCGCCCCGTCCGGCGACGGCACCTGAGAAGGCCGACGATGGTGACAGCGATCGTGGTGCCCTGCATGACCACGGGTAGCCGTCCCGTTCCGTCTGGGGCTGGCTCGCGCCACGCGGCCGCCGATGCGGAAGGGGCCCCGCCGCGTTCTGCGGCGGAGCCATTGCGCCCATCGTCGGGTGGTCAGTTGAGGGCGGCCCAGTTCTGGGTGTTGGCGTTGCCGGCCGGGTTGGCGGTGACGGCGGCGCCGGGGGAGACGGGGGCGCTGTCGAGGGAGTAGCCGGTGGCCGGGTTGGTGATCGTGTAGGTGCCGCTGCTGTTCTGGGTGACCTTCCAGTCCTGCCACGGGTTGGAGGAGTTGACGGCCCGTAGGATGGCCTGGCCGCCGGCGGTGCTGGGTGCGGTCAGCACGAGCGCGTCCGGGCAGCCGTCGATGAGCTTGGCGGTCCCGTTCGGCTCCGCCCGCAGCGTCCACCGCTGCTTGGCGCGCGCGGCGTCGAAGGTGGCGAGGACGGCGGGGGAGCTGCCCGAGGCGCCGCACTGGTCGGAGCGTTCCAGGGCCAGGCCGCCGCCGTTGGTGAGGGCGTGGGTCCGGCCGTCGCCCACGATGGTGGGGCCGTAGTTGATGGCGTGGGCGGCCAGGTAGGTGAGTGCGCTTCCGGTGGTGTCGAGCGCGGGGTTGGCCGTGGGCCGCCCGGTCTTGAAGTAGTCGGCGAAACTGTCGGCCTGACGCGCCGTCATGACGCTGATGGTCCGGTCCCAGCCGCCGTCGACGTTGTTCCACAGGTCCAGCAGCGCGCCGTCCACGTTGCCCTGGACCTGGTCCCCGGTGTGCCAGCCGGTGGTGAAGGTGAAGCTCTGGCTGGCACCGTCGGGCCACACGTAGCGGTAGTCCTTCAGGAGGTAGGCGGCCGTGGCGTCGGCGAACGCCTCGGTCCAGGAGCAGCTGGGAGAGCTCGCCTGCTCGACGAAGTGCGGGCTGCAGCCGGTGACCTGCGGGAACTTGCCATTGTACAGGCGGTGCTGGAAGAAGTGGCCGGCTTCGTGGAGCACGGTGTGCTCGGAGTCGGGGTCGGTGGCGGCGAGGTGGACGGTGTTGGCCAGGTCGTAGGAGGGGCCGTCGGCCGAGTTGGCCGTCCACTGGACGTTGAGTTCCGTGCAGGCGTTGTTCGCCTCATGGGAGGACCAGCAGTCGCTGACGGGGTTGCCGCGGGCCCACCACAGGAGGTTGAGGGTGTCGAAGGCGTGCCAGGCACGTGCGTTCGACGACTTGAGGGTGCCCAAGGCGGTGCTGGTGGCGACGTTGTTCTGGACAGGCGAGTCGTAGGTGTAGGCGGTGCCGGTGGTGTCGCTGACCTTCCACAACCGGGTGCTCTCAGCGGTGAACCGCACCCACATGCTGCTCATCGTGATCGTGGTGGTGGGGGTGTGGCAGAGGTTGAAGCCGCCGTCGGCGACGGCGGTGTACTGGTAGTCGGCGGTGAGCTGGCGTGGGGCGTCGGTGGACTTCTCCTTGCCCCACAGCTGGATGTTCGCGTTGCGGACCGGCTTGGTCAGGGTGGGCTTGCCCCGGCCGGCTTCGGCGGACTGGTAGTCGTACTGGAGTTTGCCGCTCAGGCAGATGGGGGTCGCGGCCGAGGCGCTGGACGCCGTCAGCGGGACGGCGGCGAGGGTGAGCAGGGCGGTGCTCGCGACGGCTAAGCCGCGTGGCAGCCGGAATCCGATGGCCACAGGGGTCCTCTCGTAGGGGCGCTGCAAGGTCCTGGTGCCGTCGAGACCGCAGGGTCTTGATCGGCGGGTACAGGAACACGAAGAAGCTCGGGCGCCGGTGGATGACCGCGCAGATCACCCTCGGTTACCGGTCCTTCGTGCGCCGTCAGTGTTCCAGCGCCCGCCGTGCCACCTCACCGGCTCCAGAGCGCGCGCGGGGCTCCGGCCGATGGACCGGTTGGGGGAACTGCCCAGCCCGCAGGCGGCGGCACGTCGTGTTTCACCCATTCGTGGCGTGTCGCGCGTTGTGGTCGCTTCACCTGAACGGTGATCAGCTGATGACCCGTCGGCTGATCACCGTGTCGGTGGCTCTCAGGGCGGTCACGGTGTCCCTCGGCGAACGGTCCGCTGAGCATGCCTCCCCGGGTCCTGGCCGTGGTGATCACCTTGGAGGTCCAGGGCGGCGAGTTCGGCCTTCCAGGCGCGGGTGCGGTATCCGTTGGAGCCGCCTGCGTCCGCGGTGATCAGCAACCGGGTGGCGTGGAGGTATGGACTGAGGCCGGCGCCTGGGTCAGTTTGGCGGACACCCCCGGTGAGCTGACCGACCTACTGGAGACGTTCGAGCACCGCCAAGCCCCCGGCAGCGAGTGACCCCGTGCCCATCCGTCCCGAGAACCTGCACCGTTACCCGCGCGACTGGCCCCAGATCAGCGCGCGGATCCGGTTCGAGCGTGTCGGCGGCCGCTGCGAGTGCACGGGCCACTGCGGCCTTACGCACCAAGGCGGCCGTTGCCCGAGCCTCCACGAACACATCCGCCCGGACACCGGCACGGTGTTCGGCCTGACCACCGCCAACCTCAACCTCACCCAGAAGACGTACGCGAGGAGAGCCTGTTCGCCGCCTGGCAGCCCTGCCATCTACGCATCGACCACGGGCACCACCGGGTCACCCATTCCCTCACCCTCGCTGTCCGCGCCTCGCTGGCTTCTACCAGTGCCCAGGCCCGGGAGGTCGGGTCTGGTGCAGTTTTGGGTGACAGGTTCAGTCACGCGGCCCGGAGGGCCGGTGTGGTCATGACGGTCTCGCATTCAACGGGCGTCAGCCGACCGAGTGCGGCTTGTCTGCGGCGTCGGTGGTAGGTCCGCTCGATCCAGGTCACGATGGCGATCCGGAGTTCCTCGCGGGTGGTCCAGTTCCGACGGTCGAGGACGTTCTTCTGCAGCAGGCTGAAGAAGGACTCCATGGCCGCGTTGTCGCTGGCTGCTCCGACTCTTCCTATCGATCCGGCCATGCGGTGGCGGTCGAGCGTCCGGACGAATTTCCGGGACCGGAATTGCGAGCCGCGATCGCTGTGCAGGATGCATCCGTCGACGTGTTCGCGCCGGGCCACGGCGTTGTCCAGGGCGGTCACAGCCAGGCGGGACTTCATCCGCGCGTCGATGGAGTAGCCCACGATCCTGTTGCTGAACACATCCTTGACTGCGCAGAGATACAGCTTGCCCTCGCCGGTGGCGTGCTCAGTGATGTCGGCGAGCCACAGCAACGGGATCCGTCCGCAGGCCGGCGGCCGGCGCCGCGCAGGTAACCGAGAGGGGCTGGCCGCGAAGATCTTCGTGGCGAAACCACCTGTGCCGGGGCTCGGCCAAGGTGGCATTCGCCACCGTACGTCTGCCGAACTAGCGAGGGGGGTCACGGAGCTACTCCGTCCCGCACGACGGAGAGTGGAAGCTCTCGGTGAGGGAGGTGTATCCAGCCTTCGACCGCGGCCATGGCATGCTCCTCCTGCGTGGTCGGCAAGTGGGTCATCCCGCACGCTGCGGCCCGGGCGACGACTGCGGAGATCAGGGCGTCCAGGTCGTGGTCGCTGCGCCTGCACCGGTCGCGCACACATTCGCTGAGATTGAGGCTCAAGCCGTTGGCGAGACCAGCAAGGATCTCGGCCCTCGCAGCAAGGGCGCCGGGCTTGGAGCCCTTGTAACTGACCTTGCTGGCAAGCCCCCACTGGATCAGCGCGAACGCCGGGTAGACCTCGGCGACCGAGCCGGAGCCGTCGCGGGGAACAGAAGGGCCTGCCTCGGCCAGACGTTCCAAGAGGTCCACTGCTCGCATGGCGACGATGCCCAGCTTGTCGGCAGCGACCGACAGGGGGCGCTGTTTCCCGGCCCCGGTGCGCTTCCAGGCCAGGTCGTCGGTCAGACGATGGGTGAACGTGCTCAGTCCGTCAGGACCGCCCGGGTGAGGCATGTATCGGGACCGGACGGGCAGCTTCGTGCCGGCCTCGTGGGCGGCGAGCAGAGACATGAATGTCACCGGCCAGCCGACCGGCGAGTCCAGGCCGGTCTTGTCGGCACTGCGCATGGCCGCCAGCAGGTCTTCGTCATTCCTGGCATTGAGCAGCTCGACGACTGGTTGCTCCGCCCAGGTGATGCGGCAGACCCCGGTCGTTCCGGAGTATCCGGCCAGGTCGATACCCACTGTCACCATCGGCAGGTTTTTGGCGGCGGTCTCGGGCCACTCGTCCGCGGTCATGACGTTCAACCTGGCTCCCGCTTCCTTTCCTGGATGTCGATTCCTGTCAACGTCGCTGTCGCCACGGGCATTGGTGTTGTCCGGATGCCCCCTTCGCCTCGCTCTTGATGGCAACGCCGCGTAGAGATTCATGCCCACTGACTGCTGCCCTCACCACGCGCTCCGCACGTTCGAGGCGCTTCTGCTCCGTTGCCGTGGCGACTCTTCACTTGTTGATCAAAGCCAGCAGCAGGACTGTGGTCAACTGCCTCGCTGCCTCGCCCGACGCCGATCCGATACCTACGGCGACGCTTGCCACCCCCATCCACGGCCTGGGTCATGCCCAGTCGATTCCGAGCTCCCGTAGTGCGTCCAGCTGTTCCTGGGTGAGTTTGCGGCGGCGGGTTTTGTTGTTGGTGATCCATACGCCGAGCT
>NZ_JBHYVA010000325.1:0-9099 GCF_042750055.1 Streptomyces sp. NPDC059456 | reverse complement strand
GCGCTCCTGGTCCTTCCGGTCGAGCACCGCGTCGGGCTTCGCGAGCGGCGTCGCCCGGCCCGCGTCGGCGAGCGCCGCGGCGGGGGCGACCCCGGCCCACTGCAGGATCTTCTGCGTGGCCAGCGCCTTCTCGCCGTCCTGGAGCTTGGCGACGTTGGCCCCGTGGTTGGCGCCCGGCGCGATCATCACGTAGCTGTCGCGCACCCCGTAGCCGAGGTGGAACGGTTCGGCACCCCACGGGTCGTTCTGCCCGTACACGAACAGCATCTGGTTGGCGTTGCGCTTCACCCAGTTGTCCACGTCCGCCATGACCCCCGGCTGGAAGGTCATCGGGATGTCGCGGGGCACGAAGGTGCGCGGCGGCTGGTAGCCGTAGCGGCTCAGGCCCTTGAGGTGCGGCTGCTTGATGTCGGGCGAACCGAGCTGCGTACCCGCCTGGTAGTAGTACGGCGTGTACGTCTCCAGTCCCTGGTCGGCGTAGGCCGAGAAGCCGGAGATCGTGTCGACCGAGTCCCAGATCTCCTGGTCGCTCGCGGTCGCGGCGGCCGGGACGGACGTGCAGTCGGCCAGCAGGCTGTACTGCCAGAACGCCCACACGTAGTCGAGCACGACGGCCTCGTAGGCCTTGTCGAGGCTGCCGACGGTGGTGAAGGTCCAGCCGTTCGCGGCGGCGGCGGCCGCGTACTTGGCCTCCAGCGGCTCACGGCGTACGAGCGCCTCGCGCTGCACCGCGTTCAGCTTGTCGCGGCACTCCTTGGTGCCGACCTTGGCGAAGAACCGGTCGTACGCCGAGTCCTCGTTGTTGACGACGTCGTTGGGCGCGACGTAGGCGACGACCCCGTCCATGTCGCGCGGGTAGTAGCGCTCGTAGTACGTCGCCGTCATGCCGCCCTTGCTGCCGCCCGTGGCCAGCCAGTTCTTCTTGTAGACCTTCTTCAGGGCGGTGTAGAGGCGGTGCTGGTCGCTGGCGGCCTGCCAGATGTCCAGGTTCCCCCAGTTGGCGGGGTCGGGCCGGGAGGGCGTGAAGAACCGGTACTCCAGCGACACCTGGTTGCCGTCGACGATCGTCGTGGGCTCGCTGCGGCGCGGGCTGGTGTTGACGTTGTAGCCGGAGGTGTAGAAGACCGTCGGCCGGGAGACGTCCTTGTGCAGCAGGGTGAAGCGCTGCTTGAAGGTGCCCTTCGACGGGTTCCGGTGGTCGACCGGCTGCTCGTAGTTCAGTACGAAGAAGCGGTACCCGGGGTACTCCTTCTCCTCGATCAGACTCATCCCCGGGATGGCGAGGATCTCGTCCTTGATGTCCGTCGCGGCGGACGGCCCTGCGGCGGTGGCCGCCTGGGCCGTGAAGCCGGCTGCGCCCATGGTGCCGATCAGCACCACGAGCGACAGCAGCCAGCCGAGCGTCTTGCGCATTCACCCTCCCCTTGAGTTCACTTCGGTCGAACGTGAACCTAGCCGGGCCAACGCGCCACTGAATAGACCTAGTTGGGCCGCTCGTTCAGCACAGAATCCAGCCGGAATCGACAGATCCGGACTCGATGCTCCCCTTTACATACACGCAGCGGCTGATCGCCCCGACGGTGACGGGACCGGCGTACCGGGTGAATTGCCCCGAGTCGCCGACGGGCACCCCGCCGCGCGGCTGGATGCTCACCGCCATCGGCCGGCGTCGCCCCGGATCGCCGGCGACCGTCACCGCACAGGCCTGCGTACGGCTCTTGTAGACCCGCACCTCGCCCGTCGGCAGGGGCAGCGTCCTGACCAGGTCGCCGGCGCAGCTCCCGGTCGCCGCCTGCGCCGACGGCGCCGCGAGCAGGCCGCCGACGCACAGCACCAGCGCGAGAGCCCCCGCCGACACGGCCCCCCGGCCGCGCCCCTTCCGCCCGTACCCCACGTTGCCCCCCGATCGGTCGTACGTGACACGTACGCACGTACGACGCGCAGATGCTCCGGAAGGTTGCACCCCACACGTTCTCCCCGGACCGCGGGCCGGGCCCCGTCGCCCCGGACGGCCTAGACGGCCGCGGCCGGTTCGTCCTCGCCGATGAAGGTGCGCCACAGTTCGGCGTAGCGGCCGCCTCGGGCGACGAGTTCGGCGTGGGTTCCGTCCTCGACGACCCGGCCGCGGTCCATGACCACGACCCGGTCGGCGCGCGCGGCCGTGGTCAGCCGGTGCGCCACCACGAGGGTGGTGCGCTTGCCGGCGAGCCGGTCGGTGGCCTGGTTGACCTGGGCCTCGGTGGCCAGGTCGAGCGCGGCGGTGGCCTCGTCGAGCAGCAGGACGTCCGGGTCGACGAGTTCGGCGCGGGCCAGGGCGATCAGCTGGCGCTGGCCGGCCGAGAGGTTGCGGCCGCGCTCGGTGACGGTGTGCAGGTAGCCGCCGTCGAGGGTGGCGATCATGTCGTGGGCGCCGACCGCGCGGGCGGCGGCCTCCACCTCGGCGTCGCGGGCCGCGGGCCGCCCGTAGGCGATCGCGTCGCGGACCGTGCCCGGGAAGAGGTACGGCTCCTGGGGCACGACCCCGAGCCGGTGGCGGTACGCCGTCAGGTCCAGCTCCCGCAGGTCGGCGCCGTCGGCGGTGACCCGGCCGGAGGTCGGATCGTAGAACCGGGCCACGAGCTTGACCAGCGTGGACTTGCCGGCGCCGGTCTCGCCGACGAAGGCGACGGTCTGGCCGGCGGGTATCCGCAGGCTGATCCCGGCCAGCGCGTCGTCCTTCTCCCCGCGCTCCTCGGCGGTGCCGTACGCGAACCGGACGTCCTCGAAGGCGATCTCGCCGCGCAGCTCCCCGACCTCGCGCGGCGCCGTGGCGCGCGGGGTGCTGGTGGGCTCGCGCAGCAGGCCCTGGATCCGGCCGAGGGAGACGGTGGCCTGCTGGTAGCCGTCGAAGACCTGGGAGAGCTGCTGGACGGGGGCGAAGAACAGGTCGATGTACAGCAGGTAAGCCACCAGCGCGCCGGTGGTCAGGCTGCCGGCCCCCACCCGTCCCGCGCCGACGACCAGCACGGCGGCCGCGGCCCCGGAGGACAGCAGCTGCACGAAGGGGAAGTAGACGGATATCAGCCACTGGCCGCGCACACGGGCCTGGCGGTACGAGTCGCTGCGCTCCGCGAAGCGGGCGGCACCGGCCTCCTGGCGGCGGAAGGCCTGGACGATGCGCAGTCCGGAGACGGACTCCTGGAGGTCGGCGTTGACCAGGCTGACCCGGTCGCGCGCCAGCTCGTACGCGGCGACCGACTTGCGGCGGAACACGATCGTGCCGACCACCAGCAGCGGAAGGGTCGCGAACACGATCAGGGCGAGCTCGACGTCGAGGACGAGCAGCGCGATCAGGATGCCGAAGAAGGTGAAGACGGAGACGACGGCGGTGACGAGCCCGGTCTGCAGGAAGGTCGAGAGGGCGTCGACGTCGGTGGTCATCCGGGTCATGATCTTGCCGGTCAGCTCGCGCTCGTAGTAGTCGAGTCCGAGGCGCTGGAGCTGGGCGAAGATCTTGACGCGCAGGGCGTACAGGACGCGCTCGCCGGTGCGTCCGGTCATCCGGGTCTCGGCGAACTGGGCGGCCCACTGGGCGGCCACGACGGCGAGCGCGAGGGCGGCGGCCACCCAGACGGCGCCGAGGGCCGCCTGTTCGACGCCCTTGTCGATGCCGTGGCGGATCAGGATGGGGAGCAGCAGCCCGGATCCGGCGTCGACGGCGACGAGGCCGAGACTGATGGCGAGGGGCGCCCAGAAGCCGTGGAGCAGCCGGCGCAGGTTGTAGCGCTCTTCGGCGGCCGCCGCGCGGTCCTCGTCCACGGCGGGCTCGTCGTCGGCGGGCGGCAGTGCGGCCACCTGGGCGAGCAGTTCGGGGGTCGCCGGCTTGCCGGCGACGGCGCCGGCCATGGAGTGGCCCGCGCCGGGGGCGCCGGTCCCGGCGGCGGGGGAGGCTGCGGCCTCCTCTTCCTCCTGTTCCTCCTGGCGGCGCCAGAGCTCGGGGGTCACCCCGTCCACGACGCGGCGCTTGGCGTTGACCGGCTCGGAGTCGATCTCGGCTTCGAGTTCGATGTCCCGTTCGAGCCTGCCTTCGATGTCCCGTTCGAACTCGGCCATCGCGGGCGCCTCGGGGGTGCGCGGCGAGCCGGCGCCGAGTGCGTCCGGGTCGGTCAGCAGCCGCCGGTACAGCGGTGACCTGCGCTCCAGCTCCTCGTGCGTACCGATGTCGGAGAGCCGCCCGCGGTCGAGTACGGCGATCCGGTCGGCCAGGGCGAGCGTGGAGCGGCGGTGGGCGATGAGGAGGGTGGTGCGGCCGGCCATGACGGCGCGCAGCGCCTCGTGGATCTCGTGCTCGACGCGGGCGTCGACGGCGGAGGTGGCGTCGTCGAGGAGCAGCAGCCGGGGGTCGGTGAGGATGGCGCGGGCCAGTGCGATGCGCTGGCGCTGGCCGCCGGAGAGGGTCAGGCCCTGTTCGCCGACCTTGGTGTCGTATCCGGCGGGCAGGGCCCGGATGAACCCTTCGGCCTGGGCGGCGCGGGCGGCGGCCTCGATCTGCGTGTCGGTGGCGTCGGGCTGCCCGTAGGCGATGTTGGCGCGGATGGTGTCGGAGAAGAGGAAGGAGTCTTCCGGTACGAGTCCGATGGCGGCGCGCAGCGAGTCGTAGGTCAGATCGCGCACGTCGTGGCCGCCGACGCGGACGGTGCCGCGGTCGGCGTCGTAGAAGCGCGGGAGCAGGAGCGAGACGGTGGACTTTCCGGAGCCGGAGGCCCCGACGACGGCGACGGTCTCGCCCTCGGCGATGGAGAGCGAGAACCCGTCGAGCACGGGCCGCCGGGGGTCGTATCCGAAGGCGACGCCGTCGAACTCGACGGTGGCGGGGGCGTCGGCGGGCAGCTCCTGCGTGCCCTCCTCGATGACGGGCTCGGTGTCGATGAGCTCGAAGACCCGCTCGACGCCGGCGCGGGCCTGCTGGCCGACGGTGAGGACCATGGCGAGCATGCGGACGGGGCCGACGAGCTGGGCGAGGTAGGTGGAGAACGCGACGAAGGTGCCGAGGGTGATGTGCCCGTTGGTGGCCATCCAGCCGCCGAGGGCCAGCATGGCGACCTGCCCGAGGGCGGGTACGGCCTGCAGCGCGGGGGTGTAGCGGGAGTTGAGCCGGATGGTCCGCATCCGCCCGGCGAACAGCCGGCGCCCGGCGTCGCGCAGCTTGCCGGTCTCCTGCTCCTCCTGGCCGAAGCCCTTGACGACGCGGACGCCGGTGACGGCCCCGTCGACGACGGTGGCGACGGCGGCGGCCTGGCCCTGGGCCCACCAGGTGGCGGGGAAGAGCTTCTTGCGGCTGCGCTTGGCGATGAACCAGAGGGCGGGGGCCATGAGCAGCGCGACGAGGGTCAGCAGCGGGGACAGCCACAGCATGATGCCGAGGGATATCCCGAACAGGAGGAAGTTCCCGATGGTCATCGGGAGCATGAAGAGCAGGCCCTGGATGAGCTGGAGGTCGCTGGTGGCCCGTCCGACGACCTGGCCGGTGGACAGCTCGTCCTGGCGGCGCCCGTCGAGGCGGGCGATGGTCTCGTACATGTCGGTGCGCAGGTCGTGCTGGACGTCGAGCGCGAGGCGGCCGCCGTAGTACCTGCGGACGTACGTCAGGACGTACACGAGGACCGCGGCGCCTATGAGCATGCCGGCCCAGACGCCCATGGGCTTGCTGTGGTCGCCGATGACGTCGTCGATGATGACCTTGGTGACCAGCGGCACGAGCGCCATGACGGCCATGCCGGCCAGCGAGGACCCGAGCGCGAGCAGCACGTTGGCCCGGTACCGCCAGGTATAGGCGGTGAGCCGCCTGGCCCAGCCCTGTTTTCCGCCCGCTGCCTTCTCTGCCGCCGCCACGTGACGCCTCCCCGTTGGTCCTGTCCTGCCGCCTCCCCCAACGCCCCGACCGGCGGATTTCATCCCGCCGCAACAATGCGAACGTGCGGCACGCCGGGGCGCGGCGCACGCCGGGCGCGGCCGACCGGGGTGGCGGAGGCGGACGGCCGGGGCGGCGGGGCCGGACGGACGGGGCGCGGCGGGGCCGGACGGACGGGGCGCGGCGGGTCAGCCGGGGGAGCGGACGGGCCGCCCTCCCGTCACTGCGCGGGCAGGTGGGTCGGGGCGAACATCCGGAGGGTGGCGGGCAGGACCAGCACCGTGGGGCCCGGGGTGGCCAGGGCCTGCTTCAGGTCCTGGCGGAGGGTGTCGGGGGTCGTCGTCGACGCCGGGACGCCGAAGGACTGCGCCAGGGCGGTGAAGTCCGGGCGCGTGAGCTCCGTGCCCGTCGTGCGGCCCTCGAAGGAGTCCGTCATGTACTCGCGCAGGATGCCGTAGCCGCCGTCGTCGACGATCAGCCAGGTGACGTCCAGGTCGTGCTGCTTCGCCGTCGCCAGGTCCGCGATCGAGTACATCGCGCCGCCGTCGCCCGAGACCGCCAGGACCGGGGTGCCCGGTTCGGCGACGCAGGCGCCCAGGGCGGCCGGGAAGGCGTAGCCGAGGCCGCCCGCGCCCTGCGCCGAGTGCATCGTGTTGGGGTGCTTCGCGTCGAACGCGGACCAGGCCCAGTAGGACAGGATCGTCATGTCCCAGAAGGACGGCGAGCGGGCGGGCAGGGCCGCGCGGATCGAGGTGAGGAGCTCGCGCTCCAGGGTCACGTCCTGCCCGGACAGCCGGGTCTCGATCTCCGCGAGCACCTCCGCCCCCGGTTGGGGGGCGGAGGCGTCCGCGCGCTCCGGGACCGTTTCCAGCAGGGCCTGGAGGGCGAGGCGGGCGTCCGCGTGGATGCCGAGGGCGGTGTGGTTGGACTCCAGCTTGCCGAGGTCCGCCTCGATCTGGACGACCCTGCCCCCGGGGAAGAACGTGTGGTAGTTCGAGGAGAGTTCGCCGAGGCCGGAGCCGACGACCAGGAGGACGTCCGCGTCCTCCAGGAAGTCCGTCATGTGGCGGTCCTCCAGCCAGGACTGGAGGGACAGCGGGTGGTTCCACGGGAAGGCGCCCTTGCCGCCGAAGGTGGTGACCACCGGGGCGCCGAGCCGCTCCGCGAGCAGCCGCAGCTTGCCCGCCGCGTCCGAGCGGATCACCCCGCCGCCGGCGATGATCACCGGACGGGCGGCCCGGCCCAGCCAGTGCGCCGCGAGCGCGGTGAGCTCGGGGCGCGGCGCGAGCTCGTGCGGGGTCGCGTCGACGCCGGTGACCTGCGGGATCATCGTCTCCGCGCGGAGGACGTCCTCGGGCATCTCGACCCAGACCGGGCCGTGCGGAGCCGTCAGCGCCGATTCCCAGGCCTCGGCGATCACCGAGGGGATCTGGGACTGGGTACGGGCCGTGTGGACGGACTTGACCACGTCCCGGAACGACGCCGACTGGTCCCGCAGCTCGTGCAGGTGCCCGCGCCGGCCGCCGCCGAGGCCCGCCACCGGGACCTGCGAGGCGATGGCGAGGACGGGGGCCGAGGCGGCGGCCGCCTCGGCCAGGGCCGGCAGGGCCATCAGCGCGCCCGGGCCCGTGGAGAGCAGCAGGGGGACGGCCTCGCCCGTGATGCGGCCGTACGCGTCCGCCGCGAAGGCCGCGTTGTTCTCGGTCCGCAGCCCGATCAGCCGCAGGTCCGAGCGGCCCACCGCGTCGAAGACGCCGAGGGCGTGCTGCCCCGGCAGCCCGAACACGGTGGTGGCGCCCAGTGAGCGCAGCGTCTCCACGACCAGGTCCCCGCCCGTGCGGCCCGGCGGCGGCGCGAGTGCGGCCGCCGTCTGGGCCTCGGTGGGGCGGAGAACCAGGTCGTGGTCGTGCGTCACGGGTGCGGTGTGCCCTTCTTGCTTCGCCTTCGCGCCTACTTGGCCTTCGCGGCGGCGATCTGGCGGCTCATGATCGTCGTCAGCTCGTACGCGGTGTGCGACGCCGCGACCGAGGTGATCTCGGCGTGATCGTACGCCGGGGCGACCTCGACGACGTCCGCCGAGACCAGGTTGCAGGAGGACAGACCCCGGATGATCTCCAGCAGCTCGCGGGAGGTCATGCCGCCCGCCTCCGGCGTACCGGTGCCCGGGGCGTGCGCCGGGTCCAGCACGTCGATGTCGATCGAGATGTACAGCGGGCGGTCGCCGATGCGCTGGCGCAGCTGGTCGGCGATCTCGTCGGCACCGCGGCGGTAGACGTCGGCGGAGGTCACGATGCCGAAGCCCATCTTGGCGTCGTCGTCGAGGTCCTGCTTGCCGTACAGCGGGCCGCGGGTGCCGACGTGGGAGAGCGCCTCGGTGTCGAGGATGCCCTCCTCGACGGCGCGGCGGAACGGCGTGCCGTGCGTGTACTCGGCCCCGAAGTAGGTGTCCCAGGTGTCCAGGTGCGCGTCGAAGTGCAGCAGGGCGACCGGGCCGTGCTTCTTGGCGACGGAGCGCAGCAGCGGCAGGGCGATGGTGTGGTCGCCGCCGAGCGTCATCAGGCGCGAGCCGGCGCCGAGGAGCTCGTCCGCGGCCGCCTCGACCGTCTCGACGGCCTCGTTGATGTTGAAGGGGTTCACCGCGATGTCGCCGGCGTCCGCCACCTGGGCGAGCGCGAACGGGGAGGCGTCCTGCGCCGGGTTGTACGGGCGCAGCAGGCGGGAGGCCTCGCGGATGGCGTTGCCGCCGAAGCGGGCACCGGGGCGGTAGGAGACGCCCGAGTCGAACGGCACGCCGACGACGGCGACGTCGGCCGAGCCGACCTCGTCCAGGCGGGGCAGCCGGGCGAAGGTCGCCGGACCCGCGTAGCGCGGGATGCGGGAGGAGTCGACCGGTCCGCGCGGCGTCTGCTCGGTGCTCATGGGGGGTGCCCTTCTGGAGGTCCTACGGTGCGGTCCTTCGAGCGTAAGCGGCGGGCGCCGGGGCACGAAGTGTACGTTTTATCCACCGAGCGACCTCGAACTGTACGGAGCATCCATGCCGAAGCCTGCCGGAGTCGACGGCCCGCCCACGCCCGCGGTCGGGCTCGGTGCGCTGCTCGCCGACCGGGCGCTGGAGCTGCGGCTGGTCGCGGGGCCGGAGGGGGCGGAGGTGCACGGGGTGCACGCGTCGGAGATGGCGGACCCCTCGCCCTACCTCCTGGGCGGCGAGC
>NZ_JBHYVA010000324.1:0-9102 GCF_042750055.1 Streptomyces sp. NPDC059456 | reverse complement strand
TCCTTGCTGTTTCGCGGCGCGGTGGTGCGTCGTACTCGAACCACACCGTCTTGCCTGCGGCCGCCGGCCCCACCCCCCCCCCGTCGGGCCCGGCCACCACCAGGAGCAACCCCCCACCCCCCCACCCCACCCCCCCCACACCCCCACCCCCCCACACCCCCAACACCCCCCCGCGCGGGCGCGCCCCCCAGCGGCCCCCCCCCCCCGTTCTCAGTCAAGGGCAAGGTCGTCTGGGACGTATTGAGAGGCCACTCCGAGCAGCGCATCGACTGCCGCGCGGCCCTTGCCGCCGGCCTCGGGCATGAAGTGGGCGTAGTGGTCGAGGGTGATGGTCGGGCTGGAGTGGCCGAGCCATCGGGCGAGGGTGACGACGGATTCACCCGCCTCGAGGATCACGGAGGCGTAGGTGTGCCGGAGTACGTGGAAGCCGTCCTTGCGGGAGGCCTTCCAGCGCTGGCCCTTCTCCCGCACGGGGATCACGCCAACCTTCGCGAGGGCGGGTTTCCACACCTCGTCGTTGAAGATGTTGGCGCGGATCGCGTTGCCGTAGGTCGTGGTCAGGGCCAGCGGGAAGGGGCGCTTCTCCCGATCGGGTTCGGGACCGCCCCAGGGCAGCTCGACCTCGACGGCCGGATGCTGCAGGAAGTGTGCGCGCAGCTCGGTGGCCACCGAAGGCGGCATGTCGACGACGCGGGTCTTCCCGCCTTTGGGGAGAGTGAAGTACAGGCGGCCATAAAGGAGCTGGACCTGTCGGCGGACGCGGATGAGGCCGCGCTCGAAGTCGATGTCCGCCGGCGACAGCCCGAACACCTCCCCCTGGCGCAGCCCGCACCCGAGGGCGACGACGACGGCGATCCGGTACCGCTGGTTGATGACGTCCCGCAGCCGCTGCGCGGTCTCCAGCGGCCAAGCCTCCCGCTGGTCCTCCGGAGCCTTGGGCCAGCGCACCGACTTGGCGCGCATCGGGTTGCGGACCAGCCGCTTGTCGTCGATCGCCGTCTCGAAGACGTTCGAGAGGGTGGTCAGGATCTGCCTGGCGTAGCGCGGTGCGCACTCGCCTTCGAGCGTGGCGATGTAGCCGCGCAGGACTGACGCGGACACGTCCCGCAGCGCGACGTCACCAATGTGCGGGAGTACGTGGAGGCGAACACGCTCGTCCACACGCTTGACCGTGCCCGGTGCACCCCGCACGCCCGCCTGCCAGTGGCGCGCGATGTAGTCGGCGATGGTGATGGAGCCGTCGCGCGGGTCGACGAACTCGCCCCGCTCGCTGTCGGTGCCGGCCCTGCGGAGCCACGCCTTGGCGTCCTCCAGGATGTCGAACGACATGCCCCGGACGCCCGGGATGCCCGCGACCCGGTACCGGCTGCCCTTGCCGTACCGGGCGGTGCGCTCGCGCTTGCCGGTGACGGGGTCCTTCTTCTTGTTGATCCAGCGGTCTTCGATGTAGCCGGCCAAGTGCTTCCTTGCAGCTAGGGGTTCGGGACGGTCGGCCGGAAGCCGTCAGACGGTTGCCGAGTAGGCAGCGCGCCGCTGCGGTGCGGCGCTCACGGGGTTGAGGGCGGGGTTGGAGCGGGAGTCCGCCTGCTCCTGCTCACGTATCCAGGCGTCGAGCGCATCGACCCTGTACGTCACCCGGCCGCGGGCGCCCATCCGGAAACTGGGCGGACCCTGCCGCCGGTGACGCCAGACGTAAAGCGTCTTGGGTGAAATTCCGAGATATGCGGCCGTGTCCTGGACCCCGAGAAACGCACGACCGACGGTGGGACGGTCACGAAATTCGAGAGCACGGGCAGAGAAAATCAGATCGACGACGGACAAGCGAAGTTCCTTACGCAGGGGACGGGAAAATAGACCACTGGCCACGCACAGGCGCAGCAGCCTCCAGGGACCACCAATGGTGCGGAGAATCCCCGGTTTCGGAAACCGGGGATCGTCGGCTATATTCCGCCCACCCTCAGCGACTCGGGGCGGCTCGACGGACCAGCGAGAAGCGCGTTCGGCGAGGATCCAAGGGCTGCGGCGATGGCGACGAGGTCGTCGATGTCGCAGCGGCGTACCGTGCGTTCGATGCGGGAGAGCGCGGTGAAGGTCATGGGGCGACCGAGTGCGGTGACTCGGGCGGCGAGCTGGCGCTGGGAGTAGCCACGGGCCACGCGGGTGCGTTCGATGGCGTGGGCGGCGGCGCGTCCGGCGGGTCCGATTTCGAGAGGGCGTGGCGGCATTGGTGTGTTGTAGCTTGCCCGCCGGAGGCTAGGGAAGGCATTCCCCGTCTGCTGTGAGCGATCCCCTACATCCAATATCGCGGGCTATTTCGCCGACCGGGGTTTCGGGTTTACGGTCGTGCGACCGGAAAACCTTTCACGGCCGCTTGAGCCAGGTCTGGACTTCTGGACCCGGGGTGTGGCTGTGTTGTCCACGCACCCCGGCCCCGCCGGTTTCCATGCCCCGATTTCGAAAGGCGGTCGATCTCCATCGCCCGTATCCGCACCATCAAGCCCGAGGCCTTCGCCTCCGAGTCCCTGGCGGCCGTGTCCCTGAGCGCCGAGCGGACCTTCTTCGGTCTGCTCACCCAAGCCGACGACAAGGGCCGCATCCGCGACCAGGCCGCCGTCATAGCGGGACAATTGTGGTCGCTGCGCCGCGAACACAGCCCGGTGGAGGTCGAGGACGACCTGACGCAGCTCGACGCGGCCGGCCTGATCTGCCGCTACGAGGGCGAGGACGGAAGGCAGTACCTGCACGTCGTCGCCTTCGCCCTCCACCAGAAGATCAACCGCCCCAGCATCAGCAGGATCCCGTCCTGCCCGCACCACGACCTCGGCGTCCCCCGTGAGCCCTCACTGCCGGTGCACGGAGCCGTCACGGAGGCCTCCGTATCGGGTCAGGCAGCAGGCATGGAGCCCACCATGAGCAGGAAATCCGCAGGTCAGGTGCAATTCAGTGAGCCCTCACAGCCGGTTGAGGGAGGGCTCACTGAGCCTGACGTGAGCCCTCAGCGTCCGGATCTAGGACCTAGGAACAGGGATCTAGGAACTACTCCGTTGGGAGGCGCGAGCGCCCCCGCGCCCCAGACCGTCTCGGCGAAGGACCTCATCGCCGAGTACGCCGCAGCCTGCGAGCACCGCCCTCCCTCCACCGTGCTCGGCCAACTCGGGCAGGAGACCAGGAAGCTCCTCGACGAGGGCATCGCCCCTGCCCACGTACGAGCCGGTCTCGACCGCCACCGCGCCAAGGGCCTCCACCCGAAGACCCTGCCCAGCCTCGTGCACGAGGTCATGAACGCGGGTGCCTCCACGCCCACCGCCGCGCACCGTCCCTGGACCAACCCCACCGACGTCGCCGCCGCCTACGGAGGTGCCCTCTGATCACCACCGCCCTCCCGCAGCCCGCCGACCACGTCGTCCGGGCCATGGCGGGGATCCTGCGCCGCCGGGGCATGGACCCGTACGTCATGGACTCGCAGGAACCGGAGCCCGCGCCCCAACCGGTCACGTCCCTGGCACTGGCCGACGCCCGCATCCCGCCGCGCTACCGGCAGGCCCTCGCCGATCACCCCGAGGTCGCCGCCTGGGTGGACGAGATCGTGCGTGCCGGGCGCCCCGGCCCGTCCGGCACACGGGGCATCGCAGAGGGCCCGTCGCTGCTGATCGTCGGCCCCACCGGCACCGGCAAGACCCACCAGGCCTACGGGGCCGTCCGCAGCCTGCTCGCGACCGGCGTCCGCCTGCGCTGGGAGGCCGTCACCGCCGCCGACCTGTACGCCCGCCTGAGGCCGCGCCCAGGACTCGACGCGGAACGTGAACTGCACACCCTGGCCCGCTGCCCGCTGCTGGTCCTGGACGACCTCGGCGCCGCCAAGGGCAGCGAGTGGACGGAGGAGCTGACCTACCGGCTGATCAACTACCGGTACGAGTACCTGCGCCCCACCTTGCTCACGACGAACCTCCCCATCCTTAAGCTCCGCACCGCCCTCGGCGACCGCGTCGCCTCCCGCCTCTCCGAGATGACCCACCGGGTCATCCTCGACGGGCCCGACCGCCGCCGCCCCAACTCCCCCGCCACTTGAACGCGCCCACCCTTTGGAGCACCACCCGCTTGACCACCACCTCCCACCGCACGCAGACCGCCGAGCGGTACGCCCTGGCCATCGCAGGCTGCGTCATCGTCGCTCTCACCGCCGCGGGTTTCTGGCTCTCCTACGCCCACCTCGCCGAAGTCGCAGGGCGGCACGGCCTTGGGACTTCCCCCACCCGCCAATGGGCATGGCCCGCCACGCTCGATGCCTTCATCGTCGCAGGCGAAGTGCTCATGCTCCGCGCCAGCCTCCGCCGGGAATCCGACGGGTGGGCGATCGCCCTCACCGCTGCTGGATCGCTGGGCTCGATCGCCCTGAACGTCGCTGGCGTCAGCAGGTCCGACGGCGTCCCGGCCCCGGCGCTCGACTACGTCGTCGCCGCTGTCCCTCCAGCAGCCGCGCTCTTCGCCTTCGGCGTCCTCATGCGGCAGATCCACCGCCACGTCGCTGCCGAGGAGTCCCGCCACAGTCGCCGTCCGGTAGGGGAACCCTCAGCGCATCCCGCGGACCTGGAGCGTCCCCGCGGGCACTCCGCCACACCGCAGCTCCCGGACCCGGAACGGCACTCGGGCCACGAAGGTGACCGCCCCACTCCGGCTGACGCCGGACAGGACGCATCAGGCGATGTGGCGGAAGAGACCGATCAAGTGGCGGAAGCCCACGTCCCGCCGAAGAAGCGCACCGGTCGCAAGCCCGCCGCCACCGACGACGAGCTGTTCGCCATCGCCCTCACCGCCCCGCTCGGACGCGATGGACGCGCGTCAAGCCGCCACATTGAGACGGCTGTCCGTGCACGCGGCCTCCCAATCGGCAAGGATCGCCGGAACAAGATCACCCGACAGGTCCAGGCCGAACTCGACAGCGGTCAAGCGAACGCCGCGTAGGCCCCATCCGAAGTCAAGCCGCCCCCGCGCATCCATCGCGGAGCGAGGTGGCGTTCGTACGCCCACTCCGCAGCACCCAAGCCGTTCCAGCCCGACCAACAGAAGGCACGCTCTTGCACGACGACCCCACTGCCACAGATGTCCACGACCACCGACAGGCGGCTCCTACGCAAGCCCGAGACGGAGCAAGTTATCCCTTTGGACACGCCCCCATCGGCGGAGTGTGGACTGGGCTCTCCGTCCCAGGGGGACGGAGCCTCGTCCGGCGCCGGGGGACGCCTGACGAGGAGGCTGCGACCGCAGGGCGGACGCAGCTGGGAGAGGATCGACAGCCTCGGTGCGAAGCCCCGAACGCCTCCGCTACTCCTCCAGAGCCCCGTACGCGACGCCGCACCCACAAGCACAGCCAGCGCTCCAAAGTGTGCAGCGTCCGTCTGAACGACGACGAGCACACGCTCGTCGCGACCGCCGCCAAAGCTGTCGGCGTGACCGTCGCCGGCTTCTTCGCCAAAGCCGCCCTCAACGCGGCCCACGACCCTCACACCAGCGCCGCGGCCATCGCCGGGCGTCGCGAGACCGTCATCGAGCTGTTCACCGCCCGCAGGCACCTCGGCCAGATCGGCAACAACCTGAACCAGCTGACCCGCGCCGTCAACTCCGGTGACCGACCGACCGACATCCAACTCGACGCCGTACTCGACTCGGTCCGCCGCGCTTCCGCGCGCGTCCAGGACGCCACCGACCAACTCATCAGCGACTACTAGGACTCACCGCCACGCCCCTGAACCCCACATCAGGATCCCTGCAGACCTGCCGCCATCACCTGAAGGTCCGGAGCATGGTGGTGTACACAGGGGCGTCGGGGAACGGCTGCTGGTCGCCGATGTGCTGGTACCCCCACCCCTCGTAGAGGGCCTTCACCTTCGGGTGGCCGGGCTCGACGAGCAGCGTGACGCGTTCCTCGGTGCGACCGGCCAGCAGTTCCTCGTGGATCCGGTGCGCCAGGCCCGTGCCCCTCCAGGGAGCCCGGACCATGATCTCGAAGAGGGCGAGGGTGCGGGTACCGTCCTCGGTCGTGTCCGCCTCGGGAAGCGGCTGGAGCATGTGCGCCCACCAGCCGGTGTTCTGAGGCAGGGCCGCGGCGTAGGCGTAGCCGGCGGCCTCGCCACCGTCGTAGGCGACCACGGCCTCCCAGGACGGGCGGGAGGAGTGGCCCGTCAGACGACCCTCGAAGCGGTCGACGGAGAAGAACGGGTCCTCGCCGATCTCCGTCTCGTACACCTCGGCGTACACACCGACCAGCGTGGGGCGAATGGCGGGCAGCTGATCGGTGCCGTAGCGGTGAAGGGTGATCTCCGGGGCGGGCATGGTGCTCCTTGTCGCGTGACGGTTCAGGCAGTGCGGGTGCGGTCGTTCCACTGGCGGGTGACGGCGGACTTTGGGGCCGCCTGGTTGAGTGCGGAGGTGAAGCTGCCCAGGAGGTGGGGGACCCGGCCCGCGTCGGCGCCGGTCGGGGCGATGACGCGGGTGGCGGTGGCCACGGCCTGCTCGACGTCGCCCTGCGCGACCTGCGCGAGGGCCGCCTGGGACAGGTAGTAGGCGCGGTTGCGGTGCTGGTCGTCACGGAGGTCCGCGATGCACCGGTGGGCATGGAACTCGGCCTTCTCCGCTTCACCGAGCCGGTAGTGGGTGATGCCGGTCAGGCCGTGGAGTTCGCCCCGGGTGTAGAAGGCGACGGAGGAGGGACGGGCCTCCGCGGGATCGGCACGGTCGTAGGCACCGTGAGCCCGGTCCAGGGCTCGGAGGGCCCGGTTCTTGTCGCCGAGGCTGGCGGCGGTCAGGGCGATGCGGGAGTGGGTCAGCGAGGCGTAGAACGGGTCGGTGCGGTGCGCCCGGGTAACGGTGCAGGCTTCGGCCGCGGCAAGGGCGTCGGCGTACCGGCCTCGCTGTCCGGCGAGCATGGCGGCGTACCGCCACGTCTGGTGCTGGACCTGTCCGTCTCCAGAAAGCCCTGCGAGGGTGACGGACTGCTCCAGGTAACGCTGGGCCTCCCCCAGCCGACGGGCGTCGATGGCCGAGAACATGGCGAAGGCCGTGAAGGACGCGGCGACGGCGTAGAGGCGGGAGCGGACGCGCTGGCTGGCGGAGCCGTGCTGCTGGAGGCTGAGCGTACGGGCGGCAAGATCGGCGGCGCGCCTCTCCAGAACGGGGCCGCCACCGTTCTGGTCGTCCAGGAGCCACAGTTCGGCCAGCAGAACGCGCAGGCGATCGACGTCGGAATGCCCGACGGTGGGTCGGGTTGCTGCGGTCGCAGTGCCGGTGGACACGGCGACGGCGGCGCCGGTGGCTACGGAGATGAAGCTTCGACGGCCGAGCACAGGGTCCTCCAGTCGTGCCGAGGGCGTTGCGGGACGGGGGCGGGCACGGGGCACGAACCCCAGGTCGGTCGCAGGAAGCCCGGAGACGACCTCCAGAGCCTGCCACTGGCGGTCCTGGGGCGAGCGGTTCTCTCCCGACAGCCACCGGTAGACCGTCCGCTCGGTGACGACGCCGCGGTGGCCGGTGAGATCTGCCATGGCGTCGTTGACCTGCTCGGCAAGAGCGCCCGCACTGAGCCCGTGTTCTTT
This sequence comes from Streptomyces sp. NPDC059456, assembly GCF_042750055.1. NCBI lineage: Bacteria > Bacillati > Actinomycetota > Actinomycetes > Kitasatosporales > Streptomycetaceae > Streptomyces > Streptomyces sp. NPDC059456. The sequence goes on along the minus strand of NZ_JBHYVA010000324.1, from coordinate 1,513 downwards.
CAGCCAGGTCTCTAATTCCGCGTTTCGCTTCCGCACCATGCAGCCACGGTAGGGGTGGGACTGACATCCGAGGTAGCGGAGGTCGGGACTTTTCGTCAGTGGTCACGCGAGTAAGCACGAGCCGATTCGTCATGTCCAACGCGGCTCGGTCGCGGGTTACTTGTCCGCACAGCCGAACTGGCAGCAGCCGGATGGGAGCGGAATCGTGACCGTACTCGCGCACGAAGTGGCACCAATACCGAGCAAGGCAGCCACGGTCGCCTCCGCCGACCAGGAGACAGCGATCACCTCTGCGACTGCCGCCGTCGCCGGGGACGTCGAGGCCGCCCTCGCCCTCGCCGACCACCAACCGGCCGGGGAGGCGGCCGTTCGGCTGCGGGATCGGCTGCGCGAGCGCGTCCGCACCCTCGCAGTGCCTGCCGAAAGGTACGCGGACCTGCTTCCGGAGAGCCGGGAGAAGGACATCGCGGCCGGCACCGTGCGGTTCGCGCGCAAGGTCGCCCGGGGCTGCGGGAGCGATCCGGCGATAGCGCTGCGGCTGCTGGCGAAGTCGGTGGCTCACCTCGCCCGGTACACGGACCTCCTGCGGTCTGCCTGAACCGCTTCCGGCTCCGGCCTGCCCGGAGGCGCCGGTGCCGGAAACCCTCCACCTGCCCGGCCGCGGCAGGTGACAACAACGCCCCACCGACACCGGTGAGGCCGGTCGTCTCCTTCGCATACGGGCGAGGAGGGGGCCACCGTTCCCCGGCCCGCGCCGGGCCCCGTCGAACCTCGCCCTGGAGGCACCCGCGTGTACGCGATCGGCATGTGCGTCGATGCCCGCTACCTGTTGCCCGCCCTGGTCACGCTCGGGTCGGTTGCCGACCACCTGCCGGTGGCCGACCGCCGCGAGAGCGCGGTACGGGTACTGACCAACGGCCTGTCCCCGGGGCAGGCTGCCGTGATGGAGTCCTTCGCCCGCCGCTGCGGGTTCGGCTCCTTCGACCTGCGCTGGCAGACCCCGCCGGCCGAGAGCGTCATGGCGGACACCGCCTACATCTCCGTCGCCACCTACCTGAGGTTCGGGTTCACCCCCGGCTTCCTCGACCGGCCGTTCCTGATCTACGTGGACGCAGACGTACACGTGCGCGGCGACGTCTCTGCGCCCCTGGACGGACTGCCGGCGGACCGGATCGGCGCCGTGCAGGACGAGTTCAACCCGGCCGTCGGGCAGTGCCCGGCACTGCCCGGGGTCGCCGAGCGCTGGCCCCACTTGGTAGGGCGCGCCTACTTCAACGCCGGGATGCTGTGGGTCCCGGCGCCGATGCTCGCCCCCATGCGGGCCGGGGTCCAGCGGGCCCTGGTCAGCGGGCGGCAGTACATCAAGCACAACGACCAGTGCGCCTTGAACCTTTGGCTGTTGTCCTCCGGGGCCGTGCATCCGGTCGAGCAGGTGTTCAACCGGTTCGAGGTGGACCGATTCCTCCAGCGGGGGGACTGGGTCCGCAGGGTCCTCCGCCGCCCGGTCACCCGC
>NZ_JBHYVA010000323.1:0-9107 GCF_042750055.1 Streptomyces sp. NPDC059456 | reverse complement strand
CCCTCTCTCTGGGGGTGCGTCCGCGTGTTGTTGCTCCCCGCCGCGCCCCCGCCGGCGGGGGGGGGGCGGCCGCCCGCACGCCCCCCTGGGCCACCCCGCCGGGCAGCGCGACGCGCGCGGCGGCGGCCGGCGGCAGCAGGAAGACCGCGGCGAGGACCACGGGGAAGAAGGAGCCGATGCCCTCGGGGACCCGGCCGCCCGGCAGCGGGCAGGCCTTGACCAGTTCGCAGCCGAGGTAGAGGAGGGCGAGCAGCCCGACGGCGGTCCAGGGGGTACCGGGATCGGCGAGGGCCGGGGCGGTGCAGGCCGATGCCGCGAGGACGGCGCACAGGACGTATCCGCGCGCCGCCGGCGGAAGTACCCGCATGGCGCTCTCCTCCCCTGTGCGGTGCACATCCGGCGCCGCATCGCACCGGCACCGTTTGGGGAGAATAGGTGGGGCCCCTTGCGCAGCGGGCCACATTTTCGTATTGCGCCGTACGGGCGCCCCCGGATTAGCACCTTCGGGTGAACGAAGTGGACTTCCAGGGGCGGTTGTTCGATCAGCCGGTGGCGGGGTCCGCGGTCACGTCGTGATCGGGGACGGCCTGGCCGGAACGGATCAGCTCGATCCGTCCCATGACCTTCGAGCGCAGGTCGGTCGGCACGTCGTCCGAACCGCAGCAGCGCTTCACCAGCTTCTTGACGGCCTGCTCAAGGCCGTACTTCTCCAGGCAGGGATTGCACTCGCCGAAGTGTGTCTCGAACTTCGTGCAATCGCTGTCCGGCATCTCGTGGTCCAGGAACTCGTACAGGTGGTCCAGGACCTCGGAGCACTCCGTCTCGTGCGGCTCTCCGCAGCTCATGAGCCCGAGCCTTTCAGGTCGTTCGACTCTCCCGCGCCCGCGGGGACCAGCCCGCGCTCACGGGCATAGTCCTCCAGCATTCCGCGGAGTTGACGGCGGCCACGGTGCAGTCGCGACATGACCGTACCGATGGGTGTACCCATGATGTCCGCGATCTCCTTGTACGCAAAGCCCTCTACGTCTGCAAGATAGACCGCGATGCGGAACTCTTCCGGAATGGCCTGGAGGGCTTCCTTCACGTCCGAATCGGGCAGGTGGTCGAGCGCCTGCGACTCGGCGGAACGCAGCCCCGTCGACATGTGCGACTCGGCGCGCGCCAGCTGCCAGTCCTCGATCTCCTCCGCCGCGCTGCGCTGCGGTTCACGCTGCTTCTTGCGGTAGGAGTTGATGAACGTGTTGGTCAGAATGCGGTACAGCCACGCCTTGAGATTGGTGCCCTCGCGGAATTGGTGGAAGGACGCGTATGCCTTCGCATACGTCTCCTGGACCAGGTCCTCGGCGTCGGCCGGATTGCGCGTCATGCGCAGCGCGGCCGAGTACATCTGGTCGAGGTAGCCGAGGGCATCCCTCTCGAAGCGCGCATTGCGCTCCGGGGTCGTCTCCTCCGCGTGGCCTTCGTCGGTCCCAGCGACAGGACCCACCTCCTCCGACTGCGTGACGGCTCCGAAAGCGGACCCGCTCGAATCGGAGAATAGTCGACCATCCCGGCCTTCCGCCGCCTGAAGCGGGCCGCGCTTGGGCCCGGGCAGGACCGTCCAGTCCAGGCCTGCCGCCTGCGGACGGTGCTGGCTGATGACCTGGGTCATGCGCTCCCTCTCCTCCGACGTGTTCCCGTACGTTCTGACATCCGGCACAACAGAAGGTTCGGGCCGCGCATTCCCGTGCGGGGGCGGGGTTTTCGGCCTCTGTCAGGCGGGCGCCGCAAAGTGATCGGAATCACTCGGCATTCCCGGCGGATTCCCGGATTCCGTACGCCGGGGCCCCAGGAGGGGCGATCAGCGGGGAATACCGGTCAGCCAGGCGGCGACGGCCTCGGTGATCACCGCGAGCGTCTCGTCCTGGGTCGGACCGGCCTTCTTCGGCACGGCGAAGCCGTGGTCGGCGTACGGGACCTCCACCAGCTCGTACGGGGCCTGCGCGTCCGGCGGCGGGAACTCCTCCGGCCGCCCGAAGGGGTCCCGGCCGCCCTGGACCACCAGGGTGGGCCGCCCGGCTCCGGTGAGCTCCGCCGCCCGGGACTTCTCGGGCCGCCCCGGCGGGTGCAGCGGGAACGCCAGGGCCAGCACCCCGGCCGCCCCGAGCCCGGCGGCGGTCCGGCAGGCCACCCGGGCCCCGGCGCTGCGTCCGCCGGCCACCACGGGCAGCCCGGGCTCCGCCAGGGCCGGCCACAGGCCCCGCCAGCCCTCGTCGAGCACCTTGGGAGCGGCGGCCACCTTCTTCCCGGCGACCCGCCACGGCTGCTCGACCAGCGCGACGGTGATCCCGTGCGCGGGCAGGGCTGCGGCCAGCGCCCCGAGGTCGCGGGCCTCGATCCCGCCGCCGGCGCCGTGGCTCACGGCGAGGACGAGGCGGGCCGTGCGGGCGGGCGCGGGGTGCCAGGTGATGCGGGCCTCGCCCGCCGGGGTGTCGACGCTCTCGGTACGCGTGGTCATGGCACCCATCCTGCCCGGGGCGGACGGCCCGGGCGGGCCGACATCCGCACGACCGCACGACCGCACCAGCCCACGAGCCCACGAGCCCACGAGCCCACGAGCCCACGGTCAGAACAGCGTGCCCTCCTCCGGAGCGGCCAGCTCGTGGAGCAGCTCCGGGCCGTTGTTGCGGACGTTGCTGACGGCGGTGGAGACCGGGTACGCGCGCATCAGGCCGCCCGGCGGCGGCGCGAGCAGGGCCTGGAGCTCGTCGGGGTCCGTCCGGGCCGGGTCCAGCCAGGCGTCCCAGCGGTCCGGGGTCAGCATGAGCGGCATCCGCGGGTGGATCTCGGCGAGCGAGGCCGGCCCTTCGGCGGGGGCCACGCCCAGCGGCCCGGTCTCGGCCTCGGCGGTGATCACCGAGCAGGTCGCCCACCAGGCCTGCGGGTGGTCGCCGGGCAGGGCCGGGTCGCGCCAGAACTCGTACATGCCGGCCATGGCGAAGACGGAGCCGTCGGCGGGGAGCACGAAGTACGGCTGCTTGCGGGCCCGCTTCTTCTTCCCCTCGACCTCCAGCTGCCGCTCGTCGTGGGCGGTGACCCACTCGTAGTAGCCGTCGGCGGGGACGATGCAGCGCCGCTGCGCGAAGGGGCGGCGGAAGGACGGCTTCTCGGCCAGCGTCTCCGACCGGGCGTTGATCATGCGGGCGGCGCCGTCGGGGTTCTTGGCCCAGGAGGGGACGAGGCCCCACTTCACGACGCGCAGCTGACGAACCGGACGGGGATCCCCCGCGTCTTTCACGGGACGGTCGAGGACGATGTGGACCTCCTTCGTCGGCGCCACGTTCCAGTCGGGTGCCAGGGTCTCCTCGGGCTCCCACCGCTCGACGCCGAAGGCCTCCGCCAGGTCCTCGGGCTTACGACTCGCTGCATACCGTCCGCACATGGCTGCCACACTGCCATCCGAACCACCCTCCACCGCAAGGAGTCCGCCACTCTATGGACAGCACGACGACCGCCGGCATATGGGACCGGCTCACCGGCTTGCAGACCCCGCCGGCCCTGTGGCTGGTGATCGTGACGGGCCTGGCCGCGCTGGCCGCCGTCGGACTGCGCCCGCTGTGGAAGCTGTCCCGCAATGCCGTGACCATCGCCCACGAAGGCGGCCACGGGCTGATCGCGCTGCTGACCCGGCGGCGGCTCGAAGGGATCCGGCTGCACTCGGACACCAGCGGGGTCACCGTCAGCTGGGGCAAGCCGACCGGGCTCGGCATGATCCTGACGGCCGCCGCCGGGTACCCGGCGCCCTCGCTGCTCGGGCTGGGCGGGGCCGCGCTGCTGTCGGCGCACCGGATCACGCTGCTGCTGTGGGCGGCCACCGTGCTGCTGCTGGCGATGCTGGTGATGATCCGCAACGCGTACGGCGCCCTGACGGTGGTGCTGACGGGCGGCACGTTCGTGCTGGTCTCCTGGTTCGCGACGGCCGAGGTCCAGGCCGTGTTCGCGTACCTGGTGGTGTGGTTCCTGCTGCTGGGCGGGGTGCGGCCGGTCTTCGAGCTGGGCGCCAAGCGCCGCGGCGGCGGGGCGCCGGATTCCGACGCGGACCAGCTGGGGCGGCTCACGCACGTCCACCCGGTGGCCTGGCTGCTGCTCTTCCACGCGGTCGCGCTGTGCTCGCTCATCGGCGGCGGCCGCTGGCTTCTCAACCTCTGAGACCGGGCCCGCGGCGGCGGCGCGATCAAGATCTGGGCCCGTGGCGAGCCACTAAAGTGGGGGCCATGACCGAGACCCCCGCGCTCCCCGCCCTCTGGCCCGCCCCGCTCGCCGACGGCGCCGTCCACGCCACCGTCACCGTGCCCGGGTCGAAGTCGGTCACCAACCGCGCCCTCGTCCTCGCCGCGCTCGCCGCCGAGCCGGGCTGGGTGCGCCGCCCGCTGCGCTCGCGCGACTCCCAGCTGATGTCGGACGCGCTGCGCGCGCTCGGCGTCGGCATCGAGGAGACCGCCTCCTCCAGCTCCGGTGACGGCGCGGGCGGCGAGGCGTGGCGGATCATCCCCGCCGCCCTGCACGGCCCGGCCACCGTCGACGTCGGCAACGCGGGCACGGTCATGCGCTTCCTGCCGCCCGTCGCCACGCTGGCCGCCGGCGACATCCGCTTCGACGGCGACCCGCGCTCCTACGAGCGCCCGCTGGGCCAGGTCATCAGCGCCCTGCGCACCCTCGGCGCCCGGATCGACGACGACGGCCGGGGCGCGCTGCCGCTGACCGTCCAGGGCGGCGGCGCGCTGGAGGGCGGCGTCGTGGAGATCGACGCCTCGAACTCCTCGCAGTTCGTCTCGGCCCTGCTGCTGTCCGCGCCGCGCTTCAACCAGGGCGTCGAGGTCCGGCACGTGGGCACCACCCTGCCGTCGATGCCGCACATCCGGATGACCGTGGAGATGCTGCGCGCGGCGGGCGCCCAGGTCGACACCCCCGAGGCGGGCGGCGAGCCGAACGTCTGGCGGGTCGCGCCGAGCGCGCTGCTGGGCCGCGACATGGTGGTGGAGCCGGACCTGTCGAACGCGCAGCCGTTCATGGCGGCGGCCCTGATCACCGGCGGCACGGTCACGATCCCGGACTGGCCGCGCCGCACCACCCAGCCCGGCGACGAGCTGCGCCGGATCTTCACGGAGATGGGCGGCTCCTGCGAGCTGACCGACGCGGGCCTGGTCTTCACCGGCAGCGGCAAGATCCACGGCATCGACGTGGACCTGGGCGAGGTCGGCGAGCTCACTCCCGGCATCGCGGCCGTCGCCGCGCTGGCCGACTCCCCGTCCACCCTGCGCGGCGTGGCCCACCTGCGCCTGCACGAGACGGACCGGCTGGCGGCGCTGACCGCGGAGATCAACGGCCTCGGCGGCGAGGTCACCGAGACCGCCGACGGCCTGCACATCCGCCCGCGCCCGCTGCACGGCGGCGTGTTCCACACGTACGACGACCACCGGATGGCCACCGCGGGCGCGGTGATCGGCCTGGCGGTGGAGGGCGTGCAGATCGAGAACGTGGCGACGACCGCGAAGACCCTGCCGGACTTCCCGAAGATGTGGACCGGGATGCTCGGCGAGACCGCGCGGGTAGCGGGAGCGTAGGGCCCGACATGCGCAGGTACGGCAAGCACACCGACGAGGACGACATCCGCCAGCGGCCCAACCCCAAGGGCAACCGGCCCCGGACCACCATCCGGCCCAAGCACGAGGACGCGGCCGAGGGCTTCGTCCTGACCGTCGACCGCGGGCGGCTGACCTGCCTGGTCGACGGCCGCTCGATCACCGCGATGAAGGCCCGCGAGCTGGGCCGCAAGGCGGCGGTGGTCGGCGACCGGGTCTGGATCGTCGGCGACCTGTCCGGGAAGAAGGACACCCTCGCGCGGATCGTGCGGATCGAGGAGCGCAAGTCGGTCCTGCGGCGCACCGCGGACGACGACGACCCGTACGAGCGGGTGGTCGTCGCCAACGCGGACCAGCTGGCGATCGTCACGGCGCTGGCCGACCCGGAGCCCCGGCCGCGGATGATCGACCGCTGCCTGGTGGCGGCGTACGACGCGGGGCTGGAGCCGCTGCTGGTGCTCACGAAGTCGGACCTGACCTCCGCGGACAAGATCCTGGAGATCTACTCCACGTTCGGTCTGAACTACGTGGTGACCAATCGCGAGGAGCTCGCGACCGGGGACGCCGCCGACCGGGTGCGCGAGCGCCTGGCCGGCCGGATCACCGCCTTCGTCGGCCACTCCGGCGTCGGCAAGACCACCCTGGTGAACTCGCTGGTCGCCGAGGGCCGCCAGCGCGCCACCGGGCACGTCAACGCGGTGACCGGACGCGGCCGGCACACCACGACCTCCGCGCTCGCGCTGCCGCTGCCGGACGGCGAGGGCTGGGTCATCGACACCCCGGGCGTGCGCTCCTTCGGCCTGCACCACGTGGATCCCTCCCGGGTGATCCTGGCCTTCCCGGACCTGGCTCCCGGTACGGAGGACTGCCCGCGGGCCTGCAGCCACGACGAGAAGGACTGCGCCCTCGACAAGTGGGTGGAGGACGGCCACGCGGATCCGGCGCGGCTGTACTCGCTGCGGCGGCTGCTGGAGACCCGCGAACGCCGCGAAGGCGACTGATCGTCCGGAGGGGTTTGCCGGGTACCACGTCTGGTAAATGCATAATCGCACCACGTGACACGACGTCACCTGACGCGGGGAGGCATGCGCCATGGCGTGGCTGCTGGTGGTGGTCGCGGGAATCCTGGAGACCGGTTTCGCGGTCTGCCTCAAGCTGTCCCACGGATTCACCCGGCTGTGGCCGACGATCGCCTTCGCCTGCTTCGCCCTGGGCAGCTTCGGCCTGCTGACGCTGGCGCTGAAGAAACTGGACGTGGGTCCCGCCTACGCGGTGTGGACCGGCATCGGGGCCGCCGGAACGGCCATCTACGGCATGGTCTTCCTCGGCGACCTCGTCTCGACCCTCAAACTCGTCTCGATCACGCTGGTCATCCTGGGCGTCATCGGCCTCCAGCTGTCCGGTTCGGCTCACTGAGCAGGCGCAGCAGCCGCAGCAGTTCACCGAGGCCCTGCTCCTCGCCCGGGGCTATGACGTACGACAGCGCGAGGCGCACGGCGAGTTCGCAGCGCTGCGCGCCCTCCCCCGGGGCGAGTCTGGCCGAGGCCCGGTCGCGGACGGCCCGGGCCAGTTCCCCCGGGCCGGGGGCCGGCACTCCGGGGCGCACTCCCTGCCCGGGCGGGGTCGGTAAGTTCCCGTCCCAGCACCCCGTCAGCAGGGCCCGTACGAGGGGACGCGCGCGGGCCGCCCGTACGGTCCACTCCGCGACCGAGGCGAGCCGCTCGGTCGCCCCGGCCGGGGAGCGCAGCACCCGGTCCACCCCTTCGAGGTACCAGTCGGCCTCGCGGCGCACCAGGGCCCGGCCCAGGCCGGCCTTGCCGCCGAACTCGTTGTAGAGGGTCTGCCGGGACACCCCGGCGGTGGCGGCCACGTCGACCATCCGCACGGAGGGCCAGGGGCGCGCCAGGAGCGCCGCCCCCGCCGCTTCCAGCAAGGACTCCCGGGCTGCCGGCATGCGCGCCTCCCCGCTCGACTTCCCCGCTCGGCCGTTCCCGCCAGAGTTGACGGACCGACAGATCCTGTCAAGGGCGCCTGCCGACCGCACCGTGGACGGCGTTCGCCGGGTCCGGGCGGTCCCGATACTGTTCGGCCATGCCCGAGTATGACGATGACCTGCGCCTTGCCCTCGAACTCGCCGACGCTGCGGACGCCGCCACGATGCAGCGGTTCCGCGCCCTCGACCTGAAGGTCGAGACGAAGCCGGACATGACGCCGGTGAGCGAGGCGGACAAGGCGGCCGAGGAGGTCGTCCGGGCCGGGATCGAGGCCGCGCGGCCCGACGACGCGATCCTGGGCGAGGAGTACGGGCTCAAGGGCAGCGGTCCGCGCCGCTGGGTCGTGGACCCGATCGACGGCACGAAGAACTACGTGCGCGGGGTACCCGTCTGGGCGACGCTGATCTCGCTGATGGAGGAGGGCTCCGACGGGGTCTTCCGGCCCGTGATCGGCGTGGTCTCGGCGCCGGCGCTGGGCCGCCGCTGGTGGGCGGCGCAGGGCGGGGGCGCGTACGCCGGCGGTGCGCTGGGCGGTGCCCCCGTGCCGCTCGGCGTCTCGAAGGTGGGCACCCTGGGCGACGCGTCCTTCGCGTACTCCTCGCTGAGCGGGTGGGAGGAGCAGGGCCGCCTCGGCGGGTTCCTGGACCTGACCCGGCAGTGCTGGCGCACGCGCGGTTACGGTGACTTCTGGCCGTACATGATGGTCGCGGAGGGCTCGCTGGACCTGTGCGCGGAGCCGGAGCTGAACCTGTGGGACATGGCGGCCATCGCGGTCGTGGTCCAGGAGGCGGGAGGCCGGTTCACCAGCCTGGACGGCGCGGAGGGCGTACACGGCGGGAACGCGGCCGCTTCGAACGGGCTGTTGCACGAGGAGATGCTGGGGTATCTGCGCCCGCGCGCCTGAGCCGTCCCGGTCTGCCGGGGTACTGCACCCGGACAACCGGGTGCGCCCCCTTGATGACACTCCGTGTCCATGGGAATCTGGGACTCCTCCGCTTGTGCGCTTGTGAAGACCTTCTCTAAGTGCGGCGGAGGGACTCTCCACAGGAGGTGGTTCTCTTCATGCTCGTCCGCGACGCCATGAGCACCGTGATCCTCACCCTCGGACCCGCCCACACCCTCCGGCAGGCGGCCTGCCTGATGTCCGGCCGCCGCGTCGGCGCAGCCGTCGTCCTCGATCCCGACCACAGCGGGATCGGCATCCTGACCGAACGCGACATCCTCAATTCCCTCGGCGCGGGCCACGATCCCGACCGGGAGTCCGTGGGTGCGCACACCACCAACAACGTGGTGTTCTGCACCCCGCAGGCCACCGTCCAGGAGGCCGCGGAGGCCATGGTCAGCGGCGGATTCCGGCATCTGATCGTGCTGGAGCACGGCGGCCCCGTCGGCATCGTGTCCGTACGCGACGTCATCCGCTGCTGGGTGCCGGCACGGCGCAGCGCCGTACCGGCATAAAAGCCGGAGGGCCGGCCCCCCGACGGGGTCCGGC
>NZ_JBHYVA010000322.1:0-9132 GCF_042750055.1 Streptomyces sp. NPDC059456 | reverse complement strand
ACCGCCCCCGGCTCGGCCGCCGGCACGACGGCTGCCGCGCCGCGGTCCGCGGCGGGGACGCCCGCCGCCCCCCCCGCCCCCCGCCCCCGGCGCCCACGCCCGCGCTCCGGTCCCGGCCGCCGCGACCCGCTCCAGCATCACGCGGGCTTGCTGAGCGGTGGGCCGGCTCGCAGGCTCCTTCGCCATCAGCGCCCGCAGTACCGGGGCGAGCGGCCCCGCCCGCCGGGGCTCCGGCAGCGGTTCGGAGACGATCGCGGCCATGGTGGACCACGCCGAGGTGCGGCGGAACGGCGAGACGCCCTCCACCGCCGCGTACAGGGTCATCCCGAGCGACCAGATGTCCGAGGCCGGGCCGGGCTCCTTGCCCTGGGCGCGCTCCGGCGGCAGGTAGTCGAGCGAGCCGACCAGCTGACCGCTGCGGGTCAGTTTCGCCATGGCCTCGTCCTCGGAGGCCTCCATGGTGGCGATGCCGAAGTCGGTGAGCACGACCCGGCCGTCATGCTCCAGCAGTACGTTCGCCGGCTTGACGTCACGGTGCAGGACCCCGGCCCGGTGCGCGGCGTCGAGCGCGTCCATCAGCTTGGCGCCGATCGCGGCGGCCTCGTACGGGTCGAGCCCACCGCGCTGCGTCACCACGTCGTCGAGGGAGGGTCCGTCGACGAGTTCCATGACGATGACCGGCCGGCCCTGCTCCTGGGTCACGTCGTGCACGGTGACCACCCCGCCGTGGCGGATGCGGGCGGCGGCCTGGGCCTCGCGTTCCATCCGGGTGCGCAGGCCGGCCAGTTCGGACTCGCTCGCGTCGGTGTAGGTCCGCAGCACCTTGACGGCGACCTCCCGGGCGAGCAGTTCGTCGACGGCCCGCGCGACCACTCCCATGCCGCCGCGGCCTATGACGGCAGTCACCCGGTAGCGTCCCCCGAGTACCTTGCCGACGAGGTTCCCGTCGTCGTCTCGCCCCTCTTGCCCCTCTTGGCCCGCTGGCACCGCATGCTCCGTTCCACGACCGGTCACTCGCGACGATGTGACCGGGCACCAGCGTAGATGCATGATCGGCGGCCAGACCGTGCGGCCCGTGCCCGTACCTCCGGTCCGGTCGTCACGCCCCGCCGAGCCAGCTCGTGGCGTCCAGCCGGAATGCCGTCTCCGCCGGTACGACGGTCCGCAGTGCGGCCTCCACGTCGCGTACGCGATCGATGCCGAGGGCCGTGGCCCACTCCGCCCTCAGCTCGTCGAAGATCCTTGCTGATCGGGCCAGGGCGTCGCGGCCGCGCGGGGTGAGGCGCACGAGCTTGCGGCGTGCGTCCGCGGGGTCGTCGGTGCGCTCGGCGTAGCCGACGGCGAGGAGGCGGTCCACGGTCTTGCCCGCGGCCTGCTTCGAGACGCCGAGTCGGCGCCCGATGTCGCTGGCCGTGGCCCCTTGCGCGCCGATGGCCTGCATGGCGAAGCCGTACGCGGGGCGCAGGTCGGGGTGGCCCTCGGTGGCGAGGCGGGCGTGGAGGCGGTCGATCAGGGTGCGGAAGCCGGCGAAGAGGAGCAGCGGCAGCTCGTATCCCGGTTCGTGTCCCTTGCCATCATCGACAACCTGGTTTACGTTTTCCTCGTCAGCATGGTCAACCATGTTGTCCATTCTAGTCCACCTCAGCTTGGAGCCGTCTTGCGCAACGACCTGACCGCCCGCACCGCCAACGCCGTGTCCCTCCTGAAGGAATCGCCGCACACCCTGGACGGGTTCCTGAAGCTCAGCGAGATCTTCGAGTCCACGACGCTGGACCCGCACTCCCGCGAGACCGTCATCCTGACCGTCGCCGCCCGCAACCAGTGCCACCTGTGCGTGGACATGCACGAGGCGAAGCTCGCCTCCCTGGGGCCGGCACCGGACCCGGAACGCCTGGAGGCCGTGGCGCAGTTCACCCTCCGGGTCCTCGCCTCGTCCGGTGCGGTGAGCGACGAGGAACTCGAGCGGTTCCACGGCTTCGGCTACACGCGCCAGAACGCCCTGGAGGTGGTCCTGGGCATCGGCACCTACACGGTGTCGACGTTCGCGAACCGGCTCACGCGCGCCGCGTGACGGGGCGTGCGTCGCCGACCCGGGCGGCCGGTGCGAGGCGGCCGCGAGCGGAGTCCGCGCTCAGACGCCGGGAGCCATGTCGTACGTGACCCACATGGTGCGGGTGGCCACCTGGTCGTACTTCGACCGTGCGCGGTGGTTGTCGTCGGCGGTGATCCAGCGGACCACGCTCCAGCCGCGCTCGGCAGCGAGCCCGCGCAGGGCGCCGAGCAGTTCGTCGGCGGCGCCGGAGCCGCGGTGTTCTGGCGCCACGAACAGGTCGTCGAGGAAGCAGCCGACCGTCGCGGAGAGCGGACGGGAGAACGGGCGGTAGTGGGCCAGGCCGACGAGCCGCCCGGCGGCGTTCTCGGCGACGAGGGCGCTGACCTCGTGGCCGGGGTCGGTCACCCAGGCCCACACGGTCGCGGCCGCTTCCTCGGTTTGCTCCACTGCGTAGAAATCGGCGTAGCCGCGGTAGAGGACGCGCCACTGGGCGAAGTCCTCCGCCTGAACGGCGCGCACGGTGATGTCGGACATGTGACGGATTCCCATCATCGAAGGAATGAGGTGCGGAGGAGCGTGGGCGCTCCTCGCCCTGCCCGGTCAGGCGCTCGCCGCGGTCCGGGCCTCGGCGATGACCACGTCGAGCAGGGTCAGCATGGCGTCGCGCGCGTCGGAGCGGGAACGGGCGTCGAGCAGCAGAACGGGCGTGGCCGGATCGCGCAGGTGCAGCGCGGCGGCGATCTCCTGCGCGGTGTACGGCTGCTCGCCGTGGAAGCAGTTCGCGCCGACGACGAACGGCAGTCCCCGGCTCTCGAAGAAGTCGATGGCCGGGAAGCCGCGGTCCAGGCGCCGCGTGTCGACGAGCACGAGTGCACCGAGGGCCCCGTTCAGCAGGTCGTCCCACATGAACCAGAACCGCTCCTGGCCGGGTGTGCCGAACAGGTAGAGGACGACTCCGGCGTCGGCGAGGGTGATCCTGCCGAAGTCCATCGCGACGGTCGTCAGCGACTTCGACTCGATGCCGTCGAGGTCGTCGACACCGACTCCCGCGCTGGTGAGGCGCTCCTCTGTACGCAGCGGCTCGATCTCGGAGACCGCCTCGACCAGAGTGGTCTTGCCGACTCCGAATCCACCGGCGACGAGGATCTTGACAGGGGATGGTTCCCGGGCAGGAGCATCGGAGGTGTCATATCCGGGCAAGGTTGTCCCTGATTTTCATGAGCAGGTGGACATTGGTGGTCTCGGACTTCTCCAGGGGCGGCCGATGGCGGACGAGCCCCCGGTCCGCGAGTTCGCCCAGGAGGAGCGTCATCGGGGTGAGGCGCATGTGCATGCGTGCGGCGATCTCGGCGACCGCCAGTCCGCCCGATGGCGCGCACATGGCAAGGATGGCGCGCCATTCGGTGGGCAGGCCGCTGAGGGCGTCGTCCTCGGTGACCGCCGCCACGATGGTGGTGTCCATGGTGAGGACGGTCTGCGGAGCGGCGGCCGTACGTCCGTCGGTCAGCGCGTACAGCCGGGTCCGGCGCAGGCTTCGGCGACCCTGCGGCTCCTGCGGCATTACGACGTCGACGCCGGTGCCGACGTCGGCAGCGGGGAGCGGTCGGGGGTGCCCAGCCACTCGCCGAGCGCCTGGGCGGTCCGTACCGCCTCGCCCCCCAGCTCCCCGAGGCGGGCCTTGCGGGACGTCACCACGATGAGCGTGCTGCCCTCCCCGCAGCCGACGATGCAGAGATAGCGGTCGCTCATCTCCACCAGCTGGCGGATGACCCCGCCGCCGCCGACCTCCCTCGATATCGCCTTCATCGTGGCGGCGATCCCGGAGGACGCGGCGGCGATGCGCTCCGCCTGGTCCCGTTCGAGCAGGTAGGCGCTGAGCTTGATCCCGTCGTTGGACAGGAGCACGGCTCCCTGGATGCCGGCGATCCGGCTCAGGTTGTTGTCCAGGACGCTGTAGATCATGTCGTTGGCTGTCGTGGTCATGGCTGATCCTGTCTGAGCTCTGCTTCCACTTTCTGGGTCCCCTCTTCGTAGTCCGCCCAGGCGTCGGCCACCTCTTCGGGGGTCGCCGCGTCCGGGCCGGCGTCCGGCTCCGGGGCGCGGTGCCCGCGGAGTTGCCGGGTGAGATGGGTCTGCGGGACGCGCTCGGGCAGGGGCGGCCGCGCGCCGTCCCCGTGCCCGGCGCGGGCGGACGGCGCCCGCCCGGTCTGCGGCCGCACGGGCTCGGGTGCGCTGGCCGGCCGGACTTCGAGGGCGGGTGCCCGTACGGGGGTGAGGACGGCGGCGGGCTCCTGATCCCGGCCGGGTGCCGGCGCGGGCTCCGGATTCCGGTCGGCTGCGGGCGCGGGTTCCCGATCCGGGTCGGGTGCCGGCGCGGGCTCCGGCAGCCGCTCGCCCTCCCGTCCGGCCGGCACGAGCAGCTCGCCGGGCAGGTTCACCACGGCCGCCGTCCCCCCGTACACCGAGCGCCGCAGCGTGACCCGGGCCTGGAGCTGGTCGGCCAGGTGACCCACCACGAAGAGGCCCAGCCGGTGCGCGTTCTCGGCGAGGACGGAGTACGGCGGTGCGGTGTGCAGTCGCCGGTTCATCTCCTCGTACCCGGCAGCCGCCACGCGCGGTCCGCGGTCCTCGATCTCGATCGACAGCCCGTCCGCCGCCAGTTCGGCGCGCACGACCACCTTCGAGCGCGGCGGCGAGAAGCGGGTCGCGTTGTCCAGCAGCTCGGCCAGGAGGTGGCTGATCTGACTGATGACGTGCGGCTGCACGCTCGCCTCGTCCAGCGCATGGCGTTCGATCCGCCGGAAGTCCTCGACCTCCGCGGCGGCTTCCCGCAGCAGGTCGGCCAGGCGCATGGGCTCGGTGTGCGGGTCCGGGATCTCGCCTCCGGCGAGGATGAGCAGGTTCTCGATCTGGCGCCGCATGCCCACCGTCAACTGGTCGGACCGCATCAACTGGGCCAGGAGCACCTCGTCGTGGCCGAAGGCGTCCTGGAGTTCCTCGGTCAGGCTCAGCTGGCGGCTGACGAGGTTTCCGGTACGTGCGGCGATGCCCGAGGCGAAGAGACCGAACCCGTGGCGCTCGGCCGCGAGCTGCCGGTGTCCGTCGACGGACACGGCGACGACCCGGGCGAAGGCGTCGCTGATCCGCCCGACCTCGTCCTGGTGCCCGCCCACGGCCGGCAACGCCTCGGTGTCGACGGCCTGACCGCGCTGGAGCCGCGCCACCACCCGGGGCAGTGTCTCCTCGGCGATGGCGACCGTACGGGTGTGCAGGCGGCTCAGCCTGCGCAGCACCGACCGGGTGGTGAGGACGACGACCCCGATGACCAGCAGCAGGGCGCCGCCGCTCCCGCCGACCAGCCAGTACACCTCGGTCTCCAGCTCGGAGGCCTTCGCATCGGCGTGCGCGAGCACGCTCCGCGACCGGTCGGCGTTGAGCGCGGCCAACTGCGGCGCGAACGCGTCGTGCGCGGCACGCCAGCCGGCCACATCGGCCGGCAGTTTCACTCCGGACGCGGTGTCCTGGTGGTTGCTGACGACCGCGTTCTCGATGCGGATCTTGGTGCGCCAGGCGTCCGAGGCGGTGAGCTTGTCGTAGGCGGCCTGCTCCGTGGGCGACAGATACGGCACGATCCAGCTGTCGTACAGGTACCGGTGGGTGCCGAGGGCGTCGAGCAGCCCGGAGAACCCGGTGGACGCCAGCTCCCTGGACGGCCCGGCCAGGGCGAGGAGGGTGTCCTCGCGCGCGACCATCTCCGCCGCGGAGAACAGGGCGACGGCGGGTCTGCTCTCCTGGGCGAGTTCCGCGTCGTCCGCGTGGCTGAATTCATACTGGTAGGCGCGGATGATGTCGTCGATGAGGCCGGTGTAGTAGTCGACCACCTGATCGGCGCTGCCGCTGTGGGCGTCCGCGCGCTTGCGGAACGCGGTGAGCTGCTCGAGTCGGACGCCCACCTCGTCGAGCTGGCCGTCGGTCTGCCCGGAGGGCTGCGCGGCGCCGCTGCCGCCGCTGCCGCCGCCCGAGACCTGCCGGAGCGCCGCCGCGGCACGGTCCGTCGCCGCCCGCTTCTCCCGTAGGACGTCCTCAGAGACGGACGTGCCCGCCCACCGCGCCGCCGTGGTCGCCCGCTCCGCCTGCAGCTCGCTCATGAGCCCGACCAGCGGTACGCCGATGCGCTCGCCGGCTTCCACATCGGTGCGCAGGTGCTCGGACTGGGTCAGCAACCGCTGGGCGGTCACGGTCACCTGGGCGGCCATCGCCACGGTCGGGACGACGGCCAGGCAGATCAGCAGCGTGCGCAGGCGCACGGTGCGGCGGCGCCGACGGGGTGGCCGGCTTGGTGGACCTGCGGGTTCCATCGGAGACATCGGTCCTCGGGGGCGGTGCAGCGGGGAGGGACCCACGGACGGCCGAGCCCGGTCCTCGGGAGAGGGCATGGGGGAACTGCTCGTGCGGCCCCGTGGGGTGAGGGTGCCGACCGATCATATCCAGCCATTCCGAATATACGGAGAGCTTACTTCCCTGATCATGCATGGTATGGGGTGCCGATGTGCCACCGGCAGTCCTCCGCCCGGCACCGGGGCCGGCACCGTCGGGACCGGTACCGCCAAGGCCGGTGCCGGTGCGGTTGTTTCCCGTGTGCTCGCGGGGTGCTTCGGGTGGGGCGCGTGTCGGTGGTGTGGGCTACCGTCATGGCGTCCCGTGGGATGCTCCGTTCCCGCCTGGCCCCTACGTCAGGTCAGGCGGGAACGTCTGAGCCGAGCCACGCCCCTCTTATCGGCACGGAGGCGAGGCCTCTTCCGGATGGAAGACCGACACCGAGGTGTCCTGTGTCCATTGGTAGGGGTGCGCGCGTGGAATGCAAGGAAAACCGGGAACTTTCGCTGTTCCGTGGGGCTGACGTGTTGTCACCTGGGCAGGAACGGTCGGCCTTGTTCACGGAACCGACATTTCGCGGACGCCATTGTTCCGCGAATCCATGATCACGTGGCGTAGCGCAGAGGTGACGGTCCATGATGTGCCTCCCAACTACCGGCTCGGCACCCGGCAGTTGGGGTGACTTCGACGCGGGCCCCGGATGGCCGCGCACCTTCGACCGATACCTGGAGGTCTGCATGGACCGAAAGCACGTAGTGATCCTCCTCGCCTTGCTGATAGTGCTCACCTGGAGCGTGGCGATGACCATGATGGGGCAGGTCGCCGCGATCACCGCGCTGGCACCCGCCCTGGGCCTGACGGTTCAGCAGGTCTTCCACGTGACGCGTTCGCGCGCCGCGACGGCCTCGGGGCACCGCGTGACGGCGGTGCCCGACAAGGAGGACGACGCCCCGTGAGCACCCCCTTCGAGCCCGAGTACTCGGCCTCCGGCCCGGTCCCCGGCGGGCGTCCGGGCCGCAAGCTCGGCCCGATCGCCACCGGCGTGAGCAGCACCCACCGGGCCTGGCTGGAGCCGACCCGCGACCGCTACCTCGCCAGCGGCCTGACACTCGCCGAAATGAGCGGCCGGGTCCCGCTCGCGAAGTCCAAGCTGTCCGAGCTCATGCGCGGTGTCGGTCTCTACCCGCGCTGGGAACTCCTGGAGGGCATCGCCGGCGTCCTGCAGATGCCGGTCTGGCCCCTGCAGCGCCTGTGGCGGCAGGCGGCCCTGGACGCGCAGAAGAGCCGGGAATGGATCGAGAGATCCGCGGGGAGCCCTCCGGTGACCACGAGCGCGGTCGTACCGCCGCTGGAACACGGCGCGTTCCGCGAGACCGTCGAGGACGCCTACCGGCGCTACTGCCGGGTCTTCCTCTTCGACGACCCGTGCGAGGCCGCTGTCGCGGACACCTTCGACCTGCTGTGGCTGTCCTGGAACGGCGCCCTGGCCAGCCCTGACATGCGCCACTACGCGTGGAAGATCCTGCGGGCCACCGTCATGGCGAAGACCCCGCACGTGGACGGCCGCCCCGACCTCGGGCACGCCGCGTTCGACACCGTCGCCCTGCGGACCATGACCGACGTGGCCGCCGGCATGGCACAGATGGCCGAGAGCCTGGAGCTGTTCAAGGCCATCAGCCGGCTGCCCGAAGTCCCGCTCGACGTCGTGGTCCTGCGCAGCCTGTGCGGATTCACCCCCGAGGAGACATCGGGACTGCTCGGGCTGTCCAAGCCCACGGTGCAGTCCTCGGAGCGCTATGCCGAAAGGTTTCTCGACAACATCTTCGACCCACCCGACACCGAAGGGCCCACCGAATGACACCCGTACAAGACCTGCTCTCCCGGGCGCTGCTCGTCCGTGAGCGAGCTGCGGTACCCCGGGACGTCGTGCAGCCCCCGGCCGTCCCCTGCGAGACCGACCCCCGCCAGAGCGTCGCACCGGGGGACGCCGCCCGCGGCTTCAACGCCGCGGCCGAGGACCTGCGCGTGCTGTGCGAGACGCTCGTCAGCCACACGCCCGCCGAAGCGGTTGCCGGTTTCGTCACCGAGCAGGTGCCCGAGCCCCGCAGCGCGCTGGTCCTGGCCTGTGTGCTGCAGCTGACCGAGAGCGATGACGGGGCGCGGTTCTGGTGGCAGTACGCGGCCGGTGCGGGCCAGGCGGCCGCCGCGTACTGCCTGTACCTGCACCACCTGTCCCTCGGCGAGGACGAGGCGGCCAGCTGGTGGCACGGCCAGACCGACGACGTCCAGCCCCCGCCCCAGGACCCGGAGGACCTGATCACCAGCGCCTCCACCACCACGATCCTGCGGGTCCTGCACCACCTCGCCAAGCAGATCACCCGCACCCGCTCCGCCACCGTCACCGGGCTCATGGACTACATGCCCACCGCCGTCGCCTCGGCCTACCTCCGCGAGCCCGACATCGAACTGCCGATGCCCGGGCCCGGCTTCTCCGGGAAGGTCAGGTCCCTGCTCGCCGAAGCCTACGACCGGCCCAGGGCTCCCGGCAGCCTGCCCGAACGCCCCGAGCGCCGGGCACGCGCCGGGCGGCCCGCGCCGGGCAGCGGCCGGCTGCGCCGGTCGATCCGGGTAGCCGCCCGGTCTCTTAAACACAAATCCCAGCCCACCAGACCCCATGCGATCTCGGCGGGGGGCGGGGGGGT
>NZ_JBHYVA010000321.1:0-9132 GCF_042750055.1 Streptomyces sp. NPDC059456 | reverse complement strand
GGGGGGCGGGTTCTTTTGTTTAACCCCCCCCCCCCCCGCCCCCCGCCCCCCGGGGGGGGGGGCCCCCCCCCCGGGGGGCCCCGCAGCGGCTCAAGATGCGGCGCGAGCTCGCCGCCGCCGCGATGGAGCTGTTCGCGACCAAGGGGTACGAGGCGACGACGGTCGACGAGATCGCCGCGACGGCGGGGGTGGCGCGCCGGACGTTCTTCCGGCACTTCCGGTCCAAGGAAGAGGCGATCTTCCCGGACCACGACGACACCCTGACCAGGGCCGAGGCCGTGCTGGACGTGGCCCCGGCGCACGAGCACCCGCTCGACACGGTGTGCCGCGGGATCAAGGAAGTCATGAAGATGTACGCCGCCTCGCCGGCGGTGTCGGTGGAGCGCTACCGGCTGACCCGCGAGGTGCCGGCGCTGCGGGAGCGGGAGATCGCCTCGGTGGCCCGCTACGAGCGGCTGTTCACCCGCTACCTGCTGGCCCACTTCGACGAGACCGACCACCACGACGGCAATGACGACCCGCTGCTGGCCGAGGTGGCCGCCTCCGCGGTGGTGACGGCCCACAACCACGTACTGCGGCGCTGGCTGCGCGCGGGGGGCCAGGGGGACGTGGAGGCGCAGCTGGACCACGCCTTCTCGATCGTGCGGAAGACCTTCGGCACGGGGATCGGCGCGGGCCGGACCCTGACCACCGGGCCGGCCCCGGCCGCGCCGGCGGAGGTCCGTACGCAGGGCGAGGTGCTGGTGGCGGTGGCCCGGACGGACGCCCCGCTCGACGAGGTCATGCGGACCATCGAGGAAGCGCTGAGAAACAAGCAGTAGACACACGAGTCACGCACATCACAGTGGCCGCTCCCGTTCCGGGGGCGGCCGCTTTTGTTTGTCCGACTTGCCCCTACTCGCCGGTAACTCTGATCGATCATCGCTCATATGCGCAGGTCAATAGGCAAATGAGAGAAAGTTTTGGCACGCGGTGCCTTGCTGAGTGACACGGGGTGCCATACGTTGAATCTCGTCCGGATGTCCCCGCGGTCCACGCCCACTCGGCACGAACCGCGCCCCGGATGCCTGCGTCACCAGGCACCGCACGCCCCACCACGGGCGTCGCCCGCACCACAGCTCCGCCGGACCGACGGCATTCCGCAGCACCCGCAGCACCACACCACACCCGTTCCACGCACCCGCGTATCCCTCAGCGCACCCTCATCAGCGCTTCGCCGGAGGCAACACCGTGAAGGACATCCTGGACGCGATCCAGTCGCAGGCCGCTACGCCCGCCGACTTCGCGAATCTGCCGCTCCCCGACTCGTACCGCGCGATCACCGTGCACAAGGACGAGGCGGAGATGTTCGCCGGGCTCACCACCCGCGAGAAGGACCCGCGCAAGTCCCTGCACCTGGACCAGGTCCCGGTGCCGGAACTCGGCCCGGGCGAGGCCCTCGTGGCCGTCATGGCCTCGTCGGTCAACTACAACTCCGTGTGGACCTCGATCTTCGAGCCCGTGTCCACCTTCAGCTTCCTGGAGCGCTACGGGCGCCTGTCGGAGCTCACCAAGCGCCACGACCTCCCGTACCACGTCATCGGCTCCGACCTCGCGGGCGTCGTGCTGCGCACCGGCCCCGGCGTCAACGCCTGGAAGCCCGGCGACGAGGTCGTCGCGCACTGCCTCTCGGTCGAGCTGGAGTCCTCCGACGGCCACAACGACACGATGCTCGACCCCGAGCAGCGCATCTGGGGCTTCGAGACCAACTTCGGCGGCCTGGCGGAGATCGCACTCGTCAAGTCCAACCAGCTGATGCCCAAGCCCGGCCACCTCAGCTGGGAGGAGGCCGCCTCCCCCGGCCTGGTCAACTCCACCGCCTACCGCCAGCTGGTCTCCCGCAACGGCGCCGGCATGAAGCAGGGCGACAACGTCCTGATCTGGGGCGCCAGCGGCGGCCTCGGCTCGTACGCCACCCAGTTCGCGCTGGCCGGCGGCGCCAACCCGATCTGCGTGGTCTCCTCCCCCGAGAAGGCGGACATCTGCCGCGCGATGGGCGCGACCGCGGTCATCGACCGCAACGCCGAGGGCTACAAGTTCTGGAAAGACGAGCAGACCCAGGACCCCAAGGAGTGGAAGCGCTTCGGCAAGCGCATCCGCGAGCTGACCGGCGGCGAGGACATCGACATCGTCTTCGAGCACCCCGGCCGCGAGACCTTCGGCGCCTCCGTCTACGTCACCCGCAAGGGCGGCACGATCACCACCTGCGCCTCGACCTCGGGCTACATGCACGAGTACGACAACCGCTACCTGTGGATGTCGCTCAAGCGGATCGTCGGCTCGCACTTCGCCAACTACCGCGAGGCCTGGGAGGCCAACCGCCTGGTGGCCAAGGGCAAGATCCACCCGACGCTGTCCAAGGTCTACTCCCTGGAGGAGACCGGCCAGGCCGCCTACGACGTCCACCGCAACCTCCACCAGGGCAAGGTCGGCGTCCTCGCGCTCGCCCCCGAGGAGGGCCTGGGCATCCGCAACCAGGAGCTCCGCGCCCAGCACATCGACGCCATCAACCGCTTCCGCAACGTCTGAGACGTCCGAGGGCCCAGAGGGACAGCCTGAGATGACAGAGCGCCAGAAAGACCGTCCGTGGCTCATGCGGACGTACGCCGGCCACTCCACGGCCGAGGCGTCCAACGAGCTGTACCGCCGCAACCTCGCCAAGGGCCAGACCGGCCTGTCGGTCGCGTTCGACCTTCCGACGCAGACCGGCTACGACCCCGACCACATCCTCGCCCGCGGCGAGGTGGGCCGGGTCGGGGTCCCGGTCTCCCATCTGGGCGACATGCGGCGGCTGTTCCAGGACATCCCCCTGGAGCAGATGAACACCTCGATGACGATCAACGCCACCGCCATGTGGCTGCTGGCGCTCTACCAGGTGGCCGCCGAGGAGCAGGGCGCGGACATCGCCCAGCTCCAGGGCACCACCCAGAACGACATCGTCAAGGAGTACCTCTCGCGCGGGACGCACGTCTTCCCGCCCGGGCCCTCGCTCCGCCTGACGACGGACATGATCGCGTACACGGTCAACCACATCCCGAAGTGGAACCCGATCAACATCTGCTCGTACCACCTCCAGGAGGCCGGGGCCACCCCGGTCCAGGAGATCTCGTACGCGATGTCCACCGCGATCGCCGTACTGGACTCGGTGCGCGACTCGGGCCAGGTCCCGGAGGATCGTTTCGGCGAAGTGGTCGCCCGCATCTCGTTCTTCGTGAACGCAGGCGTCCGCTTCATCGAGGAGATGTGCAAGATGCGCGCCTTCGGCCGCATCTGGGACCAGGTCACCCGCGAGCGCTACGGCATCGAGAACCCCAAGCAGCGCCGCTTCCGGTACGGCGTCCAGGTCAACTCCCTGGGCCTGACCGAGGCACAGCCGGAGAACAACGTCCAGCGCATCGTGCTGGAGATGCTCGCGGTCACCCTCTCCAAGGACGCCCGCGCCCGCGCCGTGCAGCTGCCCGCCTGGAACGAGGCGCTGGGCCTGCCCCGGCCCTGGGACCAGCAGTGGTCGCTGCGCATCCAGCAGGTCCTGGCGCACGAGTCCGACCTGCTGGAGTACGAGGACATCTTCGCCGGATCCCACGTCATCGAGGCCAAAGTCGACTCCCTGGTCGCCGACTGCCTGGCCGAGATCGACCGGATCCAGGAGATGGGCGGCGCGATGGCCGCCGTCGAGTCCGGGTACCTGAAGTCCCAGCTCGTCTCCTCCCACGCCGAACGGCGGGCCCGCATCGAGGCCGGCGAGGACAAGATCGTCGGCGTCAACTGCTTCGAGCAGACCGAACCGAACCCGCTCACCGCCGATCTCGACGGCGCGATCATGACGGTGGACGGGGCCGTGGAGGCCCTGACGGTCGAGCGGATCGGCCGCTGGCGCGCCGAGCGGCAGGAATCCTCGGACCGGCAGGGCGGCGGCGACCCGTTCGTCTTCCCGACGGTGATGCAGGCCCTGGACCGCCTGAAGGAGGCCGCCGCCGGGACCGAGAACCTGATGGAGGCCACCCTCGAATGCGCCCGGGCCGGTGTCACCACCGGCGAGTGGGCGAACGCCCTGCGCGAGGTCTTCGGCGAGTTCCGCGCCCCGACCGGGGTCTCCTCGGCCCCGGTGGCCGTCACCGCCGAAGAGGGCACGCCGATGGCCCTCGTCCGCGAGAAGGTCGCCCGGACCGCCGAGGACCTGGGCTCCGGCCGACTGCGCCTGCTGGTCGGCAAGCCCGGCCTGGACGGCCACTCCAACGGCGCCGAGCAGATCGCCGTACGGGCCCGCGACGCCGGGTTCGAGGTGGTCTACCAGGGCATCCGGCTGACGCCCGAGGAGATCTCCTCTGCGGCGCTGGCCGAGGACGTGCACTGCGTGGGACTGTCCATCCTGTCCGGCTCGCACAGCGCGCTCGTGCCGGACGTGCTGGAACGCCTCCGTACCGCGGGGGCGGGTGACATACCCGTCGTCCTCGGCGGCATCATTCCGAACGCCGACGCCATCGCGCTCAAGGCGGCCGGAGTCGCCGCCGTCTTCACACCCAAGGACTTCGGCATCACGGAGATCATCGGCCGTATCGTCGACGAGATCCGGAAAGCGAACAAGCTCGACCCTCTGGAGGTCCCCGCATGACCACGCCCACGTCTCCCGTGAACCGGCTGCGGCCGCGCCGCTCCTGCCTCGCGGTGCCGGGCTCGAACCCCCGCTTCCTGGAGAAGGCCCAGGGCCTGCCGGCCGACCAGGTCTTCCTCGACCTGGAGGACGCCTGCGCCCCGCTCGCCAAGGAAGGCGCCCGCCACACCATCGTGGACGCGCTGAACAACGGCGACTGGACCGGCAAGACCCGGGTCGTGCGCGTCAACGACTGGACCACGCACTGGACGTACCGCGACGTCATCACCGTCGTGGAGGGCGCCGGCCAGAACCTCGACTGCATCATGCTGCCGAAGGTCCAGGACGCCCAGCAGGTCGTGGCGCTCGACCTCCTGCTGACCCAGATCGAGAAGACGATGGGCTTCGAGGTCGGCAAGATCGGCATCGAGGCGCAGATCGAGAACGCCAAGGGCCTGGTCAACGTCGACGAGATCGCCGCCGCCTCGCCGCGGCTGGAGACCATCATCTTCGGCCCCGCCGACTTCATGGCCTCGATCAACATGAAGTCCCTGGTCGTGGGCATGCAGCCGCCCGGCTACCCGGCGGACGCCTACCACTACATCCTGATGCGGATCCTGATGGCGGCCCGCATGCACAACCTCCAGGCGATCGACGGCCCCTTCCTCCAGATCCGCGACGTGGACGCCTACCGCGAGGTGGCGGGCCGGGCGGCGGCGCTGGGCTTCGACGGCAAGTGGGTCCTGCACCCGGGCCAGGTCGAGGCGGCCAACGAGGTCTTCTCCCCCTCCCAGGAGGACTACGACCACTCCGAGCTGATCCTCGACGCCTACGACTGGTGCACCTCCGAGGCCGGCGGCAAGAAGGGCTCGGCCATGCTCGGCGACGAGATGATCGACGAGGCCAGCCGCAAGATGGCCCTGGTCATCGCGGGCAAGGGCCGCGCCGCCGGCATGCAGCGCACCACCAAGTTCGAGATCCCGGAGGCCTAGGACCATGCAGTTCGGACGCACGTACGAAGAGTTCGAGGTCGGCGCGGTCTACAAGCACTGGCCCGGGAAGACGGTCACCGAGTACGACGACCACCTCTTCTGTCTGCTGACCATGAACCACCACCCGCTGCACATGGACAGCAATTACGCGGAGAACACGACCGACTTCGGCAAGAACGTCGTCGTGGGCAACTACATCTACTCGCTGCTGCTCGGCATGTCCGTGCCGGACGTCTCCGGGAAGGCCATCGCCAACCTGGAGATCGAGTCGCTGCGGCACGTGGCGCCGACCTTCCACGGCGACACCATCTACGGCGAGACCACGGTCCTCGACAAGACCCCGTCCAAGTCGAAGAACGACCGCGGGATCGTCTACGTGGAGACCAAGGGCTACAAGCAGGACGGCACCCTCGTCTGCGTCTTCCGGCGCAAGGTGATGGTCCCGACCGAGACGTACATCAAGGAGCGCGGCGGCGAGCAGCCCGGCCGCCCGCAGCTGAAGGAACAGGGGAAGTAGCCATGGCCCGACTCGCCCAGACCGCCGGGCTGACCGACGTCCAGCGGGAGATCCTCAAGACCGTCCGGGAGTTCGTCGACAAGGAGATCATCCCGGTCGCGACCGAACTCGAACACCGTGACGAGTACCCGCAGCAGATCGTCGACGGCCTCAAGGAACTCGGCCTCTTCGGGCTGATGATCCCCGAGGAGTACGGCGGCCTGGGTGAGTCGCTGCTCACCTACGCGCTGTGCGTGGAGGAGATAGCGCGGGGCTGGATGTCCGTCTCGGGCATCATCAACACCCACTTCATCGTGGCGTACATGCTCAAGCAGCACGGCACGCAGGAGCAGAAGGACCACTTCCTGCCCCGCATGGCGCTGGGCGAGGTGCGCGGCGCGTTCTCGATGTCCGAGCCGGCGCTGGGCTCCGATGTGTCGGCCATCACGTCCAAGGCGGTCAAGGACGGCGACGAGTACGTCCTCAACGGCCAGAAGATGTGGCTGACGAACGGCGGCAGCTCCACGCTGGTGGCGGTCCTCGTGCGAAGTGACGAAGGACACCCCGAGGGCACGGCCCCGCACAAGTCGATGACGACCTTCCTCGTCGAGAAGGAGCCGGGCTTCGGTGAGGTCCGCCCGGGCCTGACCATCCCCGGCAAGATCGACAAGATGGGCTACAAGGGCGTCGACACGACCGAGCTCATCATGGATGGACTGCGCATTCCGGCCAATCGGGTCCTCGGCGGCCAGACCGGCCGAGGGTTTTACCAAATGATGGACGGCGTCGAGGTCGGCCGCGTGAACGTGGCGGCGCGTGGTTGCGGCGTCGCGCAGCGTGCGTTCGAACTGGGTGTCTCTTATGCCCAGCAACGTCACACTTTCGGCAAGGCCATCGCCGAACACCAGGCCATTCAGTTCAAGCTGGCCGAGATGGCTACCAAGGTCGAGGCCGCCCATGCCATGATGGTCAACGCAGCACGCAAAAAGGACTCCGGGGAACGAAACGACCTCGAGGCAGGGATGGCGAAGTACCTCGCCTCCGAATACTGCAAGGAGGTGGTGGAGGGCGCCTTCCGTATCCATGGCGGCTACGGGTTCTCCAAGGAGTACGAGATCGAGCGCCTCTACCGCGAGGCGCCGATGCTGCTGATCGGTGAAGGTACGGCCGAGATCCAGAAAATGATCATCGGTCGACGACTCCTCGAGGAGTACCGACTGCAGGGCTGAAAGTCCCTTTTGCGGCGGATCCTCCATGGGTTCGTCGCAAAAGAATCACTGGCAGTCACTGGCTGACGGCCATCGACTCGGCTTCTGGCTTGCCCAGTTGTTGCGTGCAACCGATAGCATTCCAGTAAAGCCGCCGTCCCGTCCCCCTGTTTGCGGCGCGGCAATCACCCGCTACGAAGGTCATCCATGCCCCACAGCCAAACCTCTGCACCTCGCGTCGGCATCCTCGGTGGACGTCTCGCACGCGGAGCATCGCCGTGGCTTCTGCCGACCGTCGCCACCGCTGCGCTCAGCCTCACCCGGGCCCGCAAGTCCGGCCGCTGGGCGGCAGTGGCCGTGCCCACCACCGCTCTCGCGGCGGGCATGCTGTGGTTCTTCCGCGACCCCGAGCGTGAGATCACGCAGGGCCGTGTCATCTCGCCCGCCGACGGTGTGGTGCAGAGCATCATGCCGTGGAAGGACGGACGGACCCGGGTCGCGATCTTCATGAGCCCCCTGAACGTCCACGTCAACCGCGCGCCCCTCGCGGGCACAGTGACGTCCGTGGAGCACATCCCCGGCGGGTTCGTCCCGGCGTTCAACAAGGAGAGCGAGAACAACGAGCGCGTTGTCTGGCACTTCGACACCGAGCTCGGCGACATCGAGATGGTGCAGATCGCCGGCGCCGTCGCACGCCGCATCGTCCCGTACCTGCCGGCCGGTACCAAGGTGGAGCAGGGCGAACGCATCGGTCTGATCCGCTTCGGCTCCCGCGTCGACATCTACCTCCCCGAGGGTGTCGAGGTCGCGGTCGAGGTCGGCCAGGCCACCACCGCGGGGGTGACCCGAATTGACCGTGACTGACCCTGAGACTCCCACCACACCGTCGGGTGGGTGGGTCCCCGAGGCCGCCGAGGAGGAGTCCGCCGAAGACGACATGCCGCTCTCGCTGCGGCTGTCGATAGCGGACACCCTCACCCTCGGTAACGCGACCTGCGGATTCATGGCGGTGTACTTCACCACCACCGGAATCCTCATCCCGCACCTCACCGGCAGCGGCGAGTCGGGCATGGCCCGGCACAGCGCGGCGACCGCGGTGATACTGATGCTCCTCGCGGCGGTCTTCGACCTCTTCGACGGCATCGTGGCCCGCAAGCTGCGCAGCTCGCCGATGGGCGCGGAACTGGACAACCTGTCCGACCTGATCAGCTTCGGGCTGGCGCCGGCGTACTTCGTGCTGGTCTACGGCATGGTCGCCGACGACGCACACCAGAAGATGTCCGCACTGGCGGCGATCGTGGTGCTGCTGGCGGTGGTCCTGCGGCTGGCGAGATTCAGCTGCGTGACGATGAAGGACGGCATGTTCCAGGGCATGCCGAGCCCCTTCGGCGCGCTGACGGTCGTCTCGATCGTGCTGCTGGAGCTGCCGTTCGTCCCGACGCTGCTGGCGATCATCGGGGTGGCCTGGCTGATGGTGAGCCGGGTCGAGTACCCGAAGCCGCGGGGTGTCCTCGCGGTGGCGATGCTGAGCTGGATCGTCGGCGCGATGGGCCTGCTGGCGGCCTGGGCGTTCGACGCCCCGGGCGGGCAGCTGCTGCTCCAGACCGGCTGCGCACTGCAGATCGCTCTGGCGGCGACCATCCCGCTGTTCGCGACGACCCGTCGCGCGAACACGTTCCGCCACAACCGCCGCGAGGCGCGTGCGGCGCAGCTCCCGTAACACGGCTCCCGAAGGGCCCCCCCCCCCCAGGTGCCGCGGGGGCCCTGGCCCTGTGGCGGGGCCCCCCCGGCCCCCGGGCCGCCGGG
>NZ_JBHYVA010000320.1:0-9171 GCF_042750055.1 Streptomyces sp. NPDC059456 | reverse complement strand
TCCAGGTGCCGCCGGTCCGGTCCCAGAAGGACCAGTAGCGGTAACCGACGGCCTCGGCCTGCCCCGCCACCGCGAGGACCAGCAGCCGGTTCCTGGCCAAGGCCGCCGCCGTCACCGCCGGACTGACCGCCGCCGGGGCGGTGTTCGGGCTGTTCCGGGACCAGACCATCGCGCACCTCTTCGGGGCCGGGCACGACAGCGACGCCTTCCTGATCGCCTGGACCGTGCCCGAGATGGCCTCGACCCTGCTGATCGAGGACGCCATGGCGCTGCTGATGGTGCCCGCGTTCAGCCACGCCCTGGCCCGGCGGGCGGCCACCCGGGCCGGGCTCACCCGCAAGGAGGCGCGCGCCCAGGACCCCGTACGGATGCTGGTGGGGGCGACCCTGCCGCGGCTGACGGTGTTCCTGGCCGCCGTCGCCTCGCTGCTCGTCGTCGCCGCGCCGCTCGTCGTGGCCGTGCTCGCGCCCGGACTGCCCGATCCGGCGCTGGCCGTCGAGTGCACCCGGATGACCGCGCTGACCGTGCTGTCCTTCGGGGTCGCGGGGTACTTCAGCGCCGCGCTCAGGGCGCACCGCTCGTTCGTGCCGCCGGCCGCGATCTACGTCTCGTACAACGTCGGGATCATCGGGACGATGATCGCCCTCCACGCGGTGTGGGGGGTGCGGGCCGCCGCCGCCGGTGTCGCCGTGGGCGGCATCCTCATGGCTCTGGTCCAACTGCCCGCGTTCATCCGGAACGTGGGCTTCGGTCCGCCGCGCGCCAAGGGCGCCCCGCGCAGCCAGCGCGACCGGGACCGGCCCACCCTCATCGCGTTCGGACTGATCGCCCCGGTGATCTTCTTCGCGGTGTTCCGGCAGTCGCAGGTCCTCGTCGAGCGGTTCCTCGCCGCCTCGCTGCCCCCCGGGGCCATCTCGCACCTGAACTACGCGCAGAAGGTCGCGCAGATGCCGATGGTGCTGTCCCTGATGATCTGCACCGTCACCTTCCCCGTCGTCGCCCAGGCCATGGCCGGCGGAGAGCGGGAGAAGGCCCGGCGGCGCGTCGAACAGGACCTCGCACTGGCCTCCCTCGCCGTCCTCATGGGCACCGCCCTCGTCATCGGGTACGCCCCGCAGATCATCCAGGTCCTCTTCGAACGAGGCGCCTTCACCCACCGCGACACCCTGGCCACCGCCGACGTCATGCGCGTCTACGCCCTCGGACTCCTCGGCCACTGCCTCGTCGGGGCACTGTCCCGGCCCTTCTTCTCGACCGCCCGGCCCACCTGGTTCCCGGCGCTCGCGATGGGCGCCGGGCTCCTCGTCAACATCGTGGCCGGGGCCTTCGCCGTGCGCTGGTGGGGCACGTACGGGATCGCCGGCGCCAACGCCGCCGGCATCTCCACCACGGCCGTCCTGCTGCTCACCGGGCTCGGCTCGCGGATCGTCGCCATCCAGGTCCGCCGGGTCGCCCTCAGCATCGGCCGGCTCTCCGTCGCCGCCGTCGGCGCCTGCGGCACCGGCTGGATCGCCGGGCCGATGATCCCCGACCCGCTGCTCAGCGCCGCACTCGGCTGCCTGCTCGTCCCGGCCATGTTCGGCGCCTGCGGCATGGCCATACGGGCGCTCGAGATCACCGCCCTGCCCGCCCAGTTGACCCAGAGGTTCCGCAATGCCCGCTGACACCCGCACGGCGCCGGCCGCCACGCTGGTCCCCGCCCGCCGGACCGCCTCGCCGTGGGTCCTGATGTACCACTCGGTCGCCGAGTTCACCGACCCCGCCGAGGACCCGTACGGCATCACCGTCACCCCGGCCGCACTGGAGGCCCAGCTGCTGTGGCTGCGCTCGCGGGGCCTGCGCGGGGTGTCCGTCGGCGAACTGCTCCGGGCCCGGGCGGCCGGCCGCGCCGCCGGGCTGGTCGGGCTGACCTTCGACGACGGCTACACCGACTACCTCACCCGGGCGCTGCCCCTGCTGCGCCGCCACGACTGCACCTCGACGCTGTTCGTCCTGCCCGGGCGGCTGGGGGTCGACAACGTGTGGGACCCGCTGGGCCCGCGCAAGTCCCTGCTGACCGCCGAGGGCATCCGCGAGGTCGCCGCCGCCGGACAGGAGATCGGCTCGCACGGACTGCTCCACCAGGACCTCACCGCGACCGCCGACGACGTCCTCCAGCAGGAGCTGCGCGGCAGCCGCGAGCTGATCCGGGAACTCACCGGGACCCTGCCGACGGGGTTCTGCTACCCGTACGGGCACCTCGACGCGCGGGTCGTCGACGCGACGCGGGCCGCCGGGTACGGGTACGCCTGCGCCATCGACCCCGGCCGGCTGGCGGGCCTGCACGCCCTGCCGCGCACCCACGTCAGCCAGGCGGACGGGGCCGGGCGGCTGCGGGTCAAGCAGCTGCGGCACCGGGTGCAGGAGCTGCGCCGGGCGGTGCAGCGGTGAAGTCCGTACGGGCTCTGCACGTCATCACCGGGCTCGGCGTCGGCGGCGCCGAGCAGCAGCTGCGGCTGCTGCTGCGGCACCTGCCGATGCGCTGCGACGTGCTCACGCTGACCAACCCCGGTCCGGTGGCCGAGGGGCTGCGGGCCGACGGGGTCCGCGTCGTGCACCTGGGGATGCAGGGCAACCGGGACCTCGGGGCGCTGCCGAGGCTGGTGCGGTTCATGCGGCGCGAGCAGTACGACCTCGTGCACACCCACCTGTACCGGGCCTGCGTGTACGGGCGGCTCGCGGCCCGGCTCGCGGGCGTCCGGGCGACCGTGGCCACCGAACACTCCCTCGGCGAGCACGAGATCGAGGGCCGGCCGCTGACGCGCGGGGTCCGGGGCCTGTACCTGGCCACCGAACGGCTGGGCGCGGCGACCGTGGCGGTGTCCGAGACCGTGGCGGCACGCCTGGAGGAGTGGGGTGTGCCGGCCGCGCGCGTGCACGTCGTACCGAACGGCATCGAAGCCGTGCGCTTCCGCTTCGACGAGGGGGTGCGCCGGGCCACCCGGGCCCGCACCGGGCTGCCGGAACGGGCCTTCGTGGTCGGCGGCGTCGGGCGGCTGGTGCCGGGCAAGCGGTTCGACTCGCTGGTCCGGGCGGTGGCGGCGCTGCCCGGAGCGCACCTGCTGCTGGCCGGGGACGGCCCGGAGCGGGCGGCCCTGCGGCGGCTGGCCGCGGAACTGGGCGCCCAGGGCCGGATCCACCTGCTGGGGGAGCGCGACCCGCTGGGCGACGGCGCCGACGGGCGGACCCCGGGGATCCCGGCGCTGCTGGCCGCGATGGACGTGTTCGTGTCGCCGTCGCGGGAGGAGGCGTTCGGGCTGGCGGTGGTGGAGGCGCTGGCCGCGGGGCTGCCCGTGCTGCACGTCACCTGTCCGGCGATCGACGACCTCCCGGCCGCACAGGCGCCGGGGGCCCGGCGGATCGGGACCGGGAC
Source organism: Streptomyces sp. NPDC059456 (assembly GCF_042750055.1). NCBI lineage: Bacteria > Bacillati > Actinomycetota > Actinomycetes > Kitasatosporales > Streptomycetaceae > Streptomyces > Streptomyces sp. NPDC059456. The sequence goes on along the minus strand of NZ_JBHYVA010000320.1, from coordinate 5,759 downwards.
GCAGGAGCTGGTCGCCGCCCTGCGCGGGCACATGGAGGCCGGCGCGCGCCGGCTGCCGCCGCCCCCGGTGGTCCGCCGCTACGACATCGCCCACAGCGCGGACCGGCTCCTCGGCGTCTACGCCCTGGCCCTGGCCCGGCACACCCGCGACCGCGACCGCACCGGCGGGCGCACCCCCGCCCGGGCCGGGCAGCAGGTCCGAGGCTTCACGCCCGCCCCGACGGTGACCCTGTCCTCCCGCGACGAGGTCCCGGACACCGTGCCCCCGTCCCCCGCGGGTGCCAACGGGAGGGGCTCCGGGGCGCAGCCGGGCCCGGAGGCCGGGCCGGTCGCGCCCGGGAGCACCGGGGCCGGGTCCGCGCCGGCGGGCCGGGGAGCCGCCCCCGCCCAGGCCCCGGCCCCGGTTCCGCAGGCTCCGGCGCAAGCGGGCGATTCGGCCCGGTCGGGGGCCGGGTGACCCGGTCCCCGCAGGGGTCCCCGCGCGGGACCCGTACCAACCCCCCTCCACCAGGAAAGAGACAGGGACATGGCTGACACCACCGATCAGAAGAAGACCGACCGCCGTCGCCGCAAGGTACGGCTGCTGCCGCCGCCCGCGTGGTGGCCGTTGCCGGCCGCCGCCGTGCTGGGGCTGGCCGCGGGCGGGGCGTACGGCGTGCTCAAGGCACCCGAGTACGCCGCCACCAGCTACGTCGTCGCCGTCCCGGACGACACCACCGAGCCGGCCACCGCCCTCGGCTTCGCCCAGGCGTACGCCCGCATCGCCACCAGCAGTTCCACCCTCGCCTACGCCCAGCCCCGCGCGGGCGTCGACGCCCGCAGGCTCCGTACGCAGGTGCGCGCCGAGACCTCCCCCGAATCGCCGATGATCGCCATCACCGGCACCTCCAAGAGCCCGAACGAGGCCGCGGACATCGCCAACGCCGTCGCCGACGCGCTTTCGCTGAACAGCAACCAGGCCGCGAAGAACACCGGCGTGCAGCTGCTGCTGTTCAACCAGGCGGTCGCGCCGAGCGAGCCCGCCTCGCCGTCCGCCGCCATCAGCGGGGCCGTCGGGCTGTGCGCCGGCGGGCTGCTGGGCGGACTGTGGCTGCTGGCCCGGCCCGGCCGGGGCCGGCGGTCCGGGCAGCAGCAGCCCGTCGTCGAGGAGTACGCCTCCCTGCCCGCGCAGGGTGAGCACACCGAGACCAAGGAGAAGGAGTCCGTGCGATGACCGCGGGCTCCACCGGGGCCCTGTCGGTGACGCTGTGCCGCGACCCCCGGCAGTTCGCCGCGCTCGAAGAGCCGTGGAACCGGCTCGTGCGGGCCTGCCCCACCGCCACCCCCTTCCAGAGCCACGCCTGGCTGCATTCCTGGTGGCTCTCGTACGGCCGGGACGGGCGGCTGCGCCTCGTGCTCGTACGGCGCGGCGAGGAACTCGTCGGCGCGTGCGCGCTGATGCTCGTCCACCGGCCGCTGCCGCTGCTGGTGCCGCTCGGCGGCGGCATCACCGACTACTTCGACGTGCTGGTGGCCGCCGAGCACGCCGACCAGGTGGTCCCCGCGCTGGCCCACGGCCTGTACCGGGCGGCCCGTGGCGCGGTCGTCGACCTGCGCGAGGTGCGGCCGGGGGCCGCCGCCGAGGCGCTGTACGGGCAGTGGCCCGGGATCCGCAGCACGCTCACCGATTCGACCTGCATGGAGCTGCCCGCCCTGCCGTTCGACGAGCTGGTCAAGCGGATGCCGGCCTCCGGCGCCCAGCGGGTCCGGGCCAAGCTGCGCAAGACCGACGCGGCCGGCATCGAGGAGCGCGAGGTCACCGAGCAGGAGGTGCCGCGCGCCGTACGGACGCTGCTGCGGCTCCACGAGAAGCAGTGGCGCGGCCGCGGGGTGACCCCCGAGCACCTGAGGCCCCGCTTCGCCGAGCACCTGACCCGGGCCACCCGGCGGATGGTGCGGGCCGGCGAAGGCCGGCTGACCGAGTTCCGGCTCGACGGCAAGGTGGTCGCGGCCAACGTCACGCTGCTGTCGGGGGCGCTCAGCGGCGGCTACCTGTACGGCGCCGACCCGGACCTGCGGAACCGGAAGGTGGACGTGGCGACGCTGCTGCTGCGCTACGAGGCGGGCCGCGCCCTCGCGGAGGGACGCCCGGTGGTGAGCTTCCTGCGCGGCAACGAGCCGTACAAGAACCACTGGCGCCCCGAGACCGTCGTCAACCAGCGCTTCCTGCTGGCCAGGACGGCGCTCGCGCCCCTGCTCCGCCTGCACGAATCGCAGGTGGCGGGGCGCGAGCGGGCGGTGGACGCGCTGCGCGAGGCCCTGCCGGCCGCCCGGGACTGGCGGGCGCGGCTCAACGAGCTGCGGGTCCGATGACGGCTCTACCAGGGCCAGAAGCCGGAGTCCTTGCCCCAGTTGATCTTGACGCAGACCGACTGCTTGCCGACCAGCTTGGAGAGCCACTCGCCGAAGTTGATCGGCACGCACCACTCCGTGCTGTTGGCGGGCGGTTCGACGGGCTCGGGCTCGGGCACCACCGGCCCCGGCACCAGCGGACTCGGGACCGGCACCGGGAGGGGGTCCGGGCTCGGGCTCGCCGGGGTCTGGGGCGACGGGACCGCGGGCGAGGGCACGGGCTCGGGAACCGGCTCGGGGGAGGGGCTCTCGGGCGCCGGGACCTGCGGGCTCGGCTCGACCGGCTCCGGGGTGACCGGGACGGGATCGGTCGCCGGGACCTCGGGCGAGGGCACGGCCGGCGAGGGCACGGGCTCCGGGACCGGGTCGGGCAGGTGGCCGGGGCTCGTGCTCGGAACCACCGGGACCACCGGGACGTCCGGCGAGGGGACCGCCGGGGAGGGCACGGGCACCTCGGGTGCCGGGATCTGCGGGGTCGGCACGACCGGCGTCGGCACGACCGGTGTCGGGACCACCGGGGTCGGCACCACCGGCGTGGGGATGACCGGAGTGGGCACCACGGGCGTCGGGATCACCGGGCCCGGCCGCTCGGGGGCGAGCGCGGCACGGAACGCCTTCGCGGAGCGCGGGTTCTGCTTGCACTGCCAGACGCCGTGCGGGCAGTAGTCGGTGATGGTGTGGTAGAGCGGCCTGTGCTGTGCGATCCACTTCAGCATGCGCTGCACGTACTCCGGGTTGTCCCCGTGCCGGAACAGCCCCCACTCCGGGTACGAGATCGCTTTGCCGTGCGCTTTCGCGAAATCGACGTGCTGCTGGAGTCCGTACGGCTGGCTGACCATCTCGTCGAAGGTCCGGCCGGGAGCCTGGTCGTACGAATCCATGCCGATCACGTCGACGACGTCGTCGCCCGGGTAGCACCTGGTCCAGCCGATCGCGTCCGACCCGCGGTTGGGGGCGAAATCGAACTTGAAGTCCTGACCGGGAACGGAGCGCATCGTGTTGACGATGCGTCGCCAGTACTCCTTCCAGCCCTCCGGGTCCGGCGCGCAGCGGTGGGTGTACGTGGCGCCGTTCATCTCCCACCCGAGCACGATCACCGTGTCGGGAAGGTTCAGTTCCACCAGCTTCTCGGCGAGCCGCTGGAAGTGGTGGTCGAACTCGCCCTCCGCGCCCGCCCGGATCAGCTGCGCCACCTGGCGGTCCGGGACGTGGTCCTCGTTGCGCTCCTGCATGGGCACGTTGAGGACGAAGAGCCGGTTCTCCTTGGCCCGGCGCCACCGGGCCCAGGGCTCCAGGAAGTCGGGGCCCTCGATGCGGGCCCACCGGTCTCCGGGCAGATAGGTGTGCCCGACCCGGATCTCCTTGCCGCCCAGCCAGCGCGACAGCCGCGGGATCCGGTCGACCCCGGGGGGACCGGAGTCGAGGAACGCGCCCATGGCGATGTCGGAGCCCTTGGGCTGCTCCTTCTCGGGCGCCGCGAGCGCGGCCCCGGTGGCCAGCAGTCCGGCCGTCACCGTACCGATGCAGGTGCTCGCCAGTCGGCGGTGTGGTCTGGGCATGGCGTCTCCCGAACTTTCCTGAATCGGTCTGCTTGTCAAAGACGTTAGGCATCACATCTGACGAATGGCCTGTCCGGTGACTGCTGCCTAGGCCATTCGCAGCTGCGTATCCTCCCCGCTTGGTCCGACTAGGTGAAAGACACCGTTCCCATGCACGCGTTCGTCAGCCATCTGCCCGCTGTAGTGCTCAGACTCGATCGGAATCCGTTCCACCACGGAACCCTCGGCGCCGTCAGATCGCTCGGGCGCAGGGGCGTGGAGGTCCATGCCGTCGTCGAGGCCGGGGGAGGTCCCATGGGGCGCTCGCGCTACCTGCACGCCGCGCATCCCGGTCCGGCCGGGGGGCTGGACCCCGAAGCCCCGGACACGCTGCTGGAATGCCTCGTCGGGGTGTCGGAGCGGATCGGCAGGCCGGCGGTGCTCGTGGCGATGGACGACCTGAGCGCCATCGCCGTCGCGCGGATCGCGCCGATGCTCCAGGGGCGGTTCCGGATCCCCCATCAGCCCGACGGGCTGCCCGCCCGGGTGGCGGACAAGGCGGAGCTGTCGCGGCTGTGCGAGCGCTGGGACATCCCGCACCCGGAGACCGTGATCCCGGCGAGCGGGGCCGAGGCGGCCGAGGCCGCCTGGCGCCTCGGCCTGCCGGTGGTGGCCAAGTGGAGCCGGCCCTGGCTGCTGCCGTCGGGAGCCGGACTGCGCAGCACCACGCTCGTGCACACCGCCGCCGAGGCGCGCCGGATGTACGAGCGCACGGCCGAGGCGGGCAGCCGGCTGCTGCTCCAGCGGTTCCTGCCGGCCGGGACCGACACCGACTGGTTCTTCCACGGGGCCTTCACCCGGGGCGGGCACCCGCTGCTCGCCGGGTCGGGCCGCAAGGAGCTGTCGTGGCCGGTGCGCACGGGCCTGACGGCGGTGGGGCGCTGGCTGCCGGATCCGGCGGTGGAGGAGGCGGGGCTGCGGATCGCCGAACGGCTGGGCTACCAGGGGATCCTGGACCTGGACTTCCGCCGGGACGAGAGCGGCTGTTTCCGGCTGGTCGACTTCAACCCGCGTCCGGGCGCGCAGTTCCGGCTGTTCACGGACGCGGGCGGGCTGGACGTGGTCCAGGCGATGTACCTGGACCTGACGGGGCAACGGGTTCCGGAGCCCTCGGGCGGCCCGGGGCGGGTGTTCGTCGCGGAGAACTACGCGCTGCTGGCGGCGGTCCGGGGCCGGCAACTGCCCTGGCGGTCCGGTGCGAGCACCCCGCCCGCGGCCTGTGCGGTACCCCCGCGGTCGGGCCGCGACGCGGCGGCCCCGGCCCCGACGGGCCCGGCCGTACGGCGTCCTGACGCCGTGCCGGGGGCCGCGGGACCGGCCGTACGGCGCGCCGACTCCGTACCCGCTCCGGCGCGGCCCGAGGACGCGGGGGCCGGGGCGGACGGTGCCGGGGGCCGGCGGCGCGGGCCGGTACGGGCGGTGCCGCGGGCGGAGCGCGGGCGGACGGAGGCGGCCTGGTTCGCCGCCGACGACCCGCTGCCGTTCCTCGCGATGCTCGCCGCGTTCCTCGGCCGCGGCGCGGACAAGGGCGCGCGCGTCCTGCGCGGTGTCCCGGCGCACGGCCGGCGCACGGCCCGCGCCGTGGTCCGCACCCCGCGCCAGCGCGCCCGCGACCTGACCCCGCCGGCGGCCCCTGCCGAACCGGACGAACTGGTGACCAGATGACGCCCGCCGTGTAGCGCCCGCCCCCGATCCTCCCGGCGGGGGGGAGCACCCCGGGCACCAGGGGGCACCGGTCTGGCGGGCCCGGACGGGGGCGGGTGGAGGCTC
>NZ_JBHYVA010000319.1:0-9191 GCF_042750055.1 Streptomyces sp. NPDC059456 | reverse complement strand
CCACCCCCGACGGCGCCCCCGACGGCGGCCACGGCCTGGTCGGCGCTGGGGGCCGCATCGGGGAGAATGGCCCGTATGAGCGATCGTTCCCCCGAGTCCACCAGCCCGCACCGTGCGGGCTTCGCCTGCTTCGTCGGCCGCCCCAACGCGGGGAAGTCGACCCTGACCAACGCACTCGTGGGCACCAAGGTCGCGATCACCTCCAACCGGCCGCAGACCACCCGCCACACCGTCCGCGGCATCGTGCACCGCCCCGACGCCCAGCTCGTCCTGGTCGACACGCCCGGTCTGCACAAGCCGCGCACGCTGCTCGGCGAGCGGCTGAACGACGTCGTGCGGACCACGTGGGCCGAGGTCGACGTCATCGGCTTCTGCCTGCCGGCCGACCAGAAGCTCGGCCCCGGCGACAAGTTCATCGCGAAGGAGCTCGCGGGGATCAAGAAGACCCCCAAGATCGCCATCGTGACGAAGACCGACCTCGTCGACTCCAAGGCCCTGGCCGAACAGCTCCTCGCGATCCACCAGCTCGGCGCGGAGCTCGGCATCGAGTGGGCCGAGATCGTCCCCGTCTCGGCGGTCGGCGACACCCAGGTGCAGCTGCTGGCCGACCTGATCGCGCCGCTGCTGCCGGAGAGCCCGCCGCTGTACCCCGAGGGCGACCTCACCGACGAGCCCGAGATGGTGATGGTCGCGGAACTGATCCGCGAAGCCGCGCTGGAAGGCGTACGGGACGAGCTCCCGCACTCCATCGCCGTCGTGGTCGAGGAGATGATCCCGCGGGAGAACCGCCCGGCGGACCGCCCGCTGCTGGACATCCACGCGAACGTCTACATCGAGCGGCCCAGCCAGAAGGGCATCATCATCGGCCCGAAGGGCTCCCGCCTGAAGGAGGTCGGGATGAAGTCGCGCAAGCACATCGAGGCGCTGCTCGGCACCCCGGTCTTCCTCGACCTGCACGTCAAGGTCGCCAAGGACTGGCAGCGCGACCCCAAGCAGCTGCGCAAGCTCGGCTTCTGACCCGGTCCCGCCGGCGCGCCCGCTAGGGCAGCCGGCGGACCTTCACCGCGTTGTCCCTACGGGTCCCGGGCCGGCCGTCGGGCCGGGTCTGGACCCGTTCGTGCTCCTCGGCCAGCAGGACCTCCCACGCCCCCTCGGGCAGCTCCAGCTGCGCGAGCACCTCGTCAGGGGTCGGGAAGTGGACCTCGGGGCGGGTGTCCTGCTGCCAGGACGGCCAGGCGGCGTGCCCGGCGATCAGCAGGATCCCGCCGGGGGCCACCGCCGAGGCCGCGGCGCGCAGGATCCGCTCGCGGGGGAAGTCCCCGAACGAGTGCAGGAAGCACGCGGAGACCAGGTCGAACTCCCCGGCGGGGAGGGACTCGGCGAGGTCGTGCCGCTGCCAGTCGGTCCGGTCGGCGACGCCCGCGTCGGCGGCGTGCCCGGCGGCCCGTTCCAGGGCCACCCCCGAGATGTCGGTCCCGGTGACCCGCCAGCCCCGGCGGGCCAGCCAGACGGCGTCGGCCCCCTCACCGCAGCCGAGGTCGAGGGCGCGGCCGGGCGCGAGGTCCGCGGCCTCCCGGACCAGCACGGCGTTGGCGTCGCCGCTCCAGATCCGGTCGCTCCCGCGGTAGCGGGAGTCCCAGAACTCCTCGCCGACGAACTCGGACGGTGATGCGGACTCCGGCGCGGACTCGGGCGCGGTCTCGGGCGCGGACTCGGACTCGGGCGCGGGGTGCTGCGGGTGCTGCGACATGGGGGACCTCTTCCCTGCGGGTGCCTGTCCCCTCGATGCTCCGCCGGTGGCCGTCACCCGGGCAAACATCGTTGCCGTTCCGGCAAACCGCCCCGCGGCCCCGCCGCAGCCTGCGGTCGGGGGCCGGTTTCGGCCACCCGGCCGCAGGGCAGCGGCGTTCCGCTCAGGCGCCTTCCTTCAGCACCCTGGAGATCAGCGTCCGCTGCGCATCCGACAGGTTCGGCTCCTGGCAGGCGACCGTCCGGCCGTCGACCGTGATCCGGTACGAGAACCCGTCCCGCACCCGGTCCGATCCGGGGGCGGGCGGGACGGGCCGCAGCGCCAGCTGCGCCAGGGCGCGCCACTCGTCCTCGTCGGGCCGCCCCGAGGTGTCGACCTCGGCCCGGCGCTCGATGCCCGCGAAACCGCCCGTCCGCACCACCAGAATCCGCATGACCGCCTTTCTACCCCGGATGGGCCGGCTACCCCAGGCCGACCGCCGACCACGCCTTCTGGAGGGCCTGGTGTTCGGCGCCGCCGTCCCCGTACAGGGTGACCGCGGCGGCCACCGACAGCCGGGCGAAGTCCTGGAAGTCCGCGTCCGAGGCCAGCTCGCCGCCCGTCAGCGTCGCGTACCAGATCCGCCCGGCCCGTTCCCAGGCCTTGCCGCCGAGTTCGGTGGCCACGAGGTAGAACGCGTGGTTCGGGATGCCGGAGTTGATGTGCACCCCGCCGTTGTCCTGCGAGGTCCTGACGTAGCCGTCCATCGTCGCCGGCTGCGGGTCCTTGCCGAGCTCGTCGTCGTCGTACGCGGTGCCCGGCGCCTTCATCGAGCGCAGCGCGACCCCGCTGACGTTCGGGCCGAGCAGTCCGGCGCCGATCAGCCAGTCCGCGTCCGCGGCCGTCTGGTCCAGGGAGTACTGCTTGATCAGCGAGCCGAAGACGTCGGACATCGACTCGTTCAGCGCGCCCGACTGCCCGTGGTAGTCGAGGTTGGCCGTGTACTGGGTGACCCCGTGGGTGAGTTCGTGCCCGATGACGTCCACCGACACGGTGAAATCGAGGAACAGGTCCCCGTCCCCGTCGCCGAACACCATCTGCTGCCCGTCCCAGAAGGCGTTGTTGTACTCCTGGCCGTAGTGCACGCTGGCGTCGAGGGCCAGCCCGGAGTCGTCGATCGAGTGCCGGCCGAAGCCCTTGAGGAACAGCTCGTACGTGGCACCGAGCCCCGCGTACGCGCGGTTGACGGTGGCGTCCCCGCTCGCCTCGCCGCCCTCCCCGCGCACCTTCTTCCCGGGGAGCCGGGTGCGGTGCTGGGCGTCGTAGACGGTCCGCTGCGGTTCGTCGGAGACGGGCGCCTGCGGGGCGGCGGCGATCCCGCGGACGGTGGTGACCCGGCGCCGGGTGCGCAGGAAGGCGTCCTGTTCGAGGGTGCGCTGGGCGGCGTCGGCGCGCCGGGCGTCGTCGGACCGGGCGATCTTGTCGAGCAGGTGGGGCGGGACCACCGTGCAGAAGACGGGGTGGCGGTGAACGTGGGAGGCATCCATCCCGGCAATGTGGCAGTGGGTCATGGCGGTGTCACTACCTGCAACCATGATTCATTCGGTTGTCTGAAACCCGTCACGCCGCGTTGACGGATCGGCCCGACCTGTAGCGAAGAAAGAGTTACAGCTCACATTAGGTACAAATCGGACACGTCGGTCCCGCATACTGAAACAGGTCCTCGCGCTACGGCGCGGCTCGGCTAGGCTCGGCCCATCATGCGTTTCGGGCTGCTTCTCCTTAGCTGCCGCGGCGAGGGTCTGTAGTCGTAGGCCGACCCCCTCCCCGCGGAGTTTGGTGTTGCGGTTTTCACTACCGCCGTCGGCCGTCCCAGCGAACTACACGCGGACACGCGAGGAGCCCAACGCCATGAGCCAGCAGCCTTTTGTCGGTCGCCCCACGCCCATCACCAACGCGACCCACACCCAGAAGTCCTCCGGAATGCCGATCCACAAGTACGGCCGGTACGAGCAGGTGGACATCGCCGACCGCACCTGGCCGGACGCCCGCGTCACCCGGGCTCCCCGCTGGCTCTCCACCGACCTGCGCGACGGCAACCAGTCGCTGATCGACCCGATGACCCCCGCCCGCAAGCGCGAGATGTTCGACCTGCTGGTGCGCATGGGCTACAAGGAGATCGAGGTCGGCTTCCCCTCCTCCGGCGAGACCGACTTCGCGTTCGTGCGCTCCATCATCGAAGAGGGCGCGATCCCGGACGACGTCACGATCTCCGTACTGACCCAGGCCCGCGAGGACCTGATCGAGCGGACCGTCGAGTCGCTGGTCGGCGCCAAGCGCGCCACCGTGCACCTGTACAACGCGACCGCCCCCACCTTCCGCCGGGTCGTCTTCCGCGGCTCCAAGGAGCAGATCAAGCAGATCGCCGTCGACGGCACCCGCCTGGTCATGGAGTACGCCGAGAAGCTGCTGGGCCCGGAGACCACCTTCGGCTACCAGTACAGCCCGGAGATCTTCACCGACACCGAACTGGACTTCGCCCTGGAGGTCTGCGAGGCCGTCTGTGACGTCTGGCAGCCGGCCGAGGGCCGCGAGATCATCCTGAACCTGCCCGCCACCGTCGAGCGTTCGACGCCGTCCACGCACGCGGACCGCTTCGAGTGGATGGCCCGCAACCTGACCCGCCGCGAGCACATCTGCATCTCCGTCCACCCGCACAACGACCGCGGCACCGCCGTCGCCGCCGCCGAACTGGCCCTGATGGCCGGCGCCGACCGCATCGAGGGCTGCCTGTTCGGGCAGGGCGAGCGCACCGGCAACGTCGACCTGATCACGCTGGGCATGAACCTGTTCTCCCAGGGCATCGACCCGCAGATCGACTTCTCGCAGATCGACGAGATCCGTCGCACCAGCGAGTACTGCAACCAGATGGAGGTCCACCCGCGCCACCCCTACGCGGGCGACCTGGTCTACACCGCCTTCTCCGGCTCCCACCAGGACGCCATCAAGAAGGGCTTCGACGCCATGGAGGCCGACGCGGCCGCCGCCGGCAGGACCGTCGACGACATCGAGTGGGCCGTTCCGTACCTGCCCATCGACCCGAAGGACGTCGGCCGCTCCTACGAGGCGGTCATCCGGGTCAACTCGCAGTCCGGCAAGGGCGGCATCGCGTACGTCCTGAAGAACGACCACAAGCTGGACCTGCCGCGCCGGATGCAGATCGAGTTCTCGCGGATCATCCAGGCCAAGACCGACTCCGAGGGCGGCGAGGTCACGCCGAAGGCGATCTGGGACGTCTTCTCCGACGAGTACCTGCCCAACCCCGAGAACCCGTGGGGGCGCATCCAGCTGCGGTCCGGCTCGACGGCGACCGACAAGGACGGCACGGACACGCTGACCGTCGAGGCGGTCGTGGACGGCGTGGAGACGGTCCTGAACGGCACCGGCAACGGTCCGATCTCGGCCTTCTTCGACGCACTGGCCGGCATCGGCGTCGACGCCCGCCTGCTGGACTACACCGAGCACACCATGAGCGAGGGCGCCTCCGCCGTGGCCGCCTCGTACATCGAGTGCGCGATCGACGGCCGCGTCCTGTGGGGCATCGGCATCGACGCCAACACCACCCGCGCCTCCCTGAAGGCGGTCATCTCCGCCGTCAACCGCGCGGGCCGCTCCGTTCAGCGGGCCAGGTAGCCGCCGTCCACCGGCAGCACCACGCCCGTCACGAACGAGGCCGCGTCCGAGGCCAGGAAGGCGATGACCCGGGCCACCTCCTCCGGCTCGCCGAGCCGGCCCATCGGATGGGCCGCGGAGACCTCCGCCAGGTACTCCGGGCCGCCCGGCTCGTCCTTCAGCGCCAGCACCCGCTCCGTACGGATGGTCCCGGGGGCCACCGCGTTGACCCGGATGCCGTGCGCCGCCCACTCCACCGCCAGGTGCTTCGTCAGCCCCGACGCCACGAACTTCGCCGGCCCGTACGCCGCCTGCCGGGCCTGACCCGCCACCCCCGAGACCGAGGACACGCAGACCAGCGCCCCGCCCGGGTCCGGCTGCGCCAGCATCGCCTCGATCGCGTACTTGCAGGTCAGGAACATTCCCCGGCCGTCGACCGACATCACCCGGTCCCACTCGGCCGGGCCGGTCTCCCGTACATCCGAAAGAGGGATCACTCCGGCGTTCGCCACGGCGACGTCGAGCCGTCCGTACGCCCCGAGCGCGGCTCCGACCATCGCGCGGTTGGCATCCGGATCGGCGACGTCACCGGCCACGACGGTGATGGCGAACCCCTCGGCGGCCAGTTCCGTACGCAGTTCCTCCACGCCGGGGCCATTGATGTCGGCCGCCGTCACGAAGGCGCCGGAGCGGGCCAGCAGGCGGGCGGTGGCGCGGCCGATGCCGCTCGCCGCGCCCGTGACCAGACAGGATTTCTCGTTCACGCGGGGGAGCGTAGGCACAATGCGGCGTCCGCGCGCGCGGGGGCGGGGACGCAGACCGGCCAAGTGCGGGCGGCGGGACATGTTGTCTTGTCACACGACTGACGCATCCTCACCGATGTGGCTAACATCACGCCAACCCGGCGATGCTGCCTGGGGTTCCCGCCCGTGCCCGCAGGGCCACGGGGGAGTTACGGAGGTGCGACGTGCTGCCAGTTCGGGGTGGGGACGGCCGGAAGCTGACGGTCTGGGGCATCCGCACCACCTGGAACACCGTGGGCGACGGGGAGTTCTTCTGCCCCGACTGCGGTGGCGACCGCAACTACCGCCGGCGCACCGGGCGCCGCCGGTTCACGGTCCTCGGCGTCCCCCTGCTGCCGCGCGGACAGGCCGGACCCGTCATCGAGTGCCAGGGCTGCCGGGAGCGCTTCGAGACCGAGGTCCTCGACCACCTGACGACCACCCGCTTCTCGGCGATGCTGCGCGACGCCGTGCACACCGTGACGCTGGCCGTGCTCGCGGCGGGCGGGACGGCCTCCCGCGGCGCGCTGGAGGCCGCCGTGTCGGCCGTACGGGCGGCGGGCTTCCAGGACTGCACGGAGGAGCAGCTGGAGTCCCTGGTGGAGGCGCTGGCCACCGACGAGGGCCGGATCGGGCTGTACGACGGGCCCGAGTGCTGCGGCGCCGCGCTGGCCATAGAGCTCCACGAGGCCCTGGAGCCGCTGGCCCCGCACCTGGCCGGGCCCGGCCGCGAATCGATCCTGCTGCAGGGCGCGCGGATCGCCCTCGCGGACGGCCCGTACACCCCGGCCGAGCGCGAGGTGCTCGCCACGGTGGGCGCCGCCCTGCGGATCGCCTCGGACGAGGTGACCCGCCTGCTGTCGGCCGTCCGCGCGCCGTAGCACCGTCCGGCGGGCTCCCGGCGACGTCCGCGGCGGCCGCCTGATCCGGTGGCCGCCGCCGACTGCCGACAGGGCCGGGTCCGCCGCCCGTCGAGCTCCGCGCGTAGACCCGGCCGAAGGGCTCCCGGCCGAGGTAACGATCCGGCCTCGTGCGACCGAATCCGCGCCCCCGCGTACGCGGTGCGTGACGCGGAGCCATGCCATCCGGCCCCGGTCGAGCCACCCGTCGGACATCCGGAGGAAAAGCCTCGGCTTCTGCGCTGCCGTGCGCCGCAAAGCCCGTAAGGGCAGGTCAGCGGGCTCGGATTCGCTCCTGCGCAGCCCACGGAGGTTGTTCCGCGCCGAGTCGGCCATACGCCCTTGCGGGGGTGTCCGCCACTGGAGAAACCTACAGATCGGGCATCTCCAGGCGTCAACACTTTGTGGAAGTCCACGATATCTGTGAGCCCTCCCACAGGCGTTCAATTCCGGTCACACGACGAGACGCCGCCAGTAACACAGCGGGGCTTCGATTCACGTGAACGCACTGACAACCCTGGCGGACCAACGGGCTCACGACCCACTCCGCCCAGGGATAACCAGATTCCTCTCGTTTACCTACCTCTTGAAGGGCAAGGCAGAGATGGCACGTGTCGCCGCCCGGCTTTCCGACAACGGAGAGCAGAGCACGCACCCGGTCGACGAGGTGCTCCCCCTCCCCAAGCTCGCGCTGTACGGCTTCCAGCACGTACTCGCGTTCTACGCCGGTGCGGTGATCGTTCCGATCATCGTGGGCGGTGCCCTCGGCCTGACCACCGAGCAGCTGGTCTACCTGATCAACGCCGACCTGTTCACCTGCGGCATCGCCTCGATCATCCAGGCGTGGGGCATCGGCCGGATCGGTGCGCGCCTGCCCCTGATCCAGGGCGTCACCTTCACCGCGGTCTCCCCGATGATCGCCATCGGCCTCGGCGCGGGCGGCGGGACCGCGGGCCTGCTGGTCATCTACGGCGCGGTCATCACGGCCGGCATCGCCACCTTCGCCTTCGCCTGGCTGCCCCCCAAGGCCTTCCGGGCGGTCATGCGGCTCTTCCCGCCGGTCGTCACCGGCACGGTGATCACGGTCCTCGGCATCGTGCTGATCCCCGTCGGCCTCAACGACGCCGCGGGCGGCGTCGGCAGCCCCGACTTCGGCGACCCGAAGAACTTCGCCTACGCCGGCGGCACGATGCTCTTCATCCTCGTCCTGATGAAGCTCGGCAAGCCCTTCCTGTCCAGCATCTCCATCCTGCTCGGCCTGGTCGGCGGCACCGCCGTCGCCTTCCTGCTCGGCGACGCCAAGTTCGGCGACGTGGCCGACTCGGACTGGATCGGCATCACCACCCCGTTCCACTACGGAGCACCGAAGTTCGCCTGGTTCCCGATCCTGCTGATGCTCATCGTCATGCTGATCACCATGGTCGAGACGACCGGTGACACGTACGCCGTCGGCGACATCGTCGGCAAGGACATCGACAGCGAGACCGTGGCCCGCGCCCTGCGCGCCGACGGGGCCGCGACCGCCCTCGGCGGCATCCTCAACTCCTTCCCGTACGTGGCCTTCGCCGAGAACGTCGGCCTGGTCCGCATGACCAAGGTCAAGAGCCGCTTCGTCGTGGTCGCCGCCGGCGTCTTCATGATCGTGCTCGGGCTGATCCCCAAGGCCGCCGCGATCGTCGCCGCGGTCCCGCACGGAGTCCTCGGCGGGGCGGCGACGGTGATGTTCGCGATGGTGGCCCTGGCCGGTATCCAGACCCTCGCCAAGGTCGACCTCAAGGAGGAGAAGAACGCGCTGGTCGTGGGCGTCTCCCTGGCCTTCGCGCTGCTCCCGGCCACCGTCCCGGTCTTCTTCAAGGACCACATGAACGCGGACCTGTCCTCGCTGCTCAACAGCGGTGTGACGCTCGGCGCCTCGGCCGCGATCCTGCTCAACCTCATCTTCAACGGCCTGGCCAAGGACGATGCGCACGGCGCCGCCCCGGCCGCGGTGCCCGCCCAGGCGACGGCCCCGGCCGAGCCGCAAGCCCGGCCGGAGGCCGTGGCCCCGCCCGCGCCGGACGCCGGGACCCCGGCCGGGGCGACGGTTCCCGCCGAGGCCGAGACGGTGGC
>NZ_JBHYVA010000318.1:0-9234 GCF_042750055.1 Streptomyces sp. NPDC059456 | reverse complement strand
CGCGTCGGTCAGGCCACCGGGCCGGCCGGGCGCCCCGGGGGGCGCCGGGGCCGGCCGGGAATGGGCGGGCCGGGCCCCGGGGCGAGCGCGCCGGGCCTGGTGTTCCTCCAGCTCGACGGCGTCGGGTACGAGACGCTGCGCCGCGCGGCGGACAGCGCCCTGATGCCGACGGTGGCCGGCCGGCTGGCCGCCGGCCACCGCATCATGCCCTGGCGCACCGACTGGTCCAGCCAGACCGGCGCGAGCCAGCTCGGCATCCTGCACGGCTCCAACCACGACGTGCCCGCCTTCCGCTGGTACGAGAAGGACAGCGGCGAGGTGGTGGTCTGCAACCGGCCCAGCAGCGCCGCCGAACTCCAGCGCCGGGCCATCGCGCGAACCGGCGACGGCGGGCTGCTGACCCTCGACGGGGCCAGCCGGGGCAACCTGTTCAGCGGCGGCGCCGACCAGCTGGCCCTGGTCCTGTCGGTCTCGGCGCGGCGGGGCCGGGCGAACCGGTCCCGCGCGGGCTACTTCGCGTACTTCTGCGACCCGGCCAACGCGGTGCGCACCGCGCTGTCCTTCACCGCCGAGGTCGTCCGGGAGATCGGCCAGTCGGTGCGGGCCCGGGTGCGGGGGGACCGGCCGCGGGTGGCCCGCGGCGGGCTGTACCCGCTGATCCGGGCCTTCGCGACGGTCGTCGAACGGGACGTCGTCGTGGCGGCGGTGATCGGCGACATGCTCGCGGGGCGCGCCGCGGTCTACGCGGACCTGGTGGCCTACGACGAGGTCGCCCACCATTCGGGCCCGCAGGGCCGGGACACCGACCGGGTGCTGGCCCGGCTGGACCGGAGCCTCGCGCTGATCGCGCGGGTCGCCGAGCACGCGCCCCGGGAGTACCGGATCGTGCTGCTGTCGGACCACGGCCAGAGCCCGGGGGAGACCTTCCTGGGCCGTTACGGGCTGACGCTGAAGGACCTGGTCCGCGCGGGCTGCGGGCTGCCGGTCTCCCGTCGGGCGGGCCGTACCCGCAGCGGAGCCGAGGCCCGCGCGGCGGTGCTCGCGGCCCTGCACCGGCCGGTGGAGGAGGATGCGGGGGCCCACCCCGGGCGGGGCCCGGACCCGGTGGTGCTGGCCTCGGGCAACCTCGGGCTGATCTCCTTCCCGGACCTGCCGGGCCGGGCCTCGCGGGAGCGGATCGAGCGGGCGCACCCGGCCCTGCTGGCGACCCTGGCCAACCATCCGGGGATCGGGTTCCTGCTGGTCGACGGGCAGGTGCTGGGTCCGGACGGGGCGGTGGCCCGCCTCGACGAGCCCGGTGCGGCGGAGGAGCTGCTGGCCCGGTTCGGCCCGGGCGCGGCGCGGGCGGTCCGCCGGACCGATTCCTTCCCGCACGCGGCGGACGTCATGGTGAACTCGGCGTACGACCCGCGGACGGGTTCGGTGCACGCCTTCGAGGAGCAGATCGGCTCGCACGGTGGCCTGGGCGGTGAGCAGGGCCTGCCGTTCCTGATGTGGCCGACGGAGCTGTCGGAGCCGGATGCCGACCTGGTGGGCGCGGAGGCGGTGCACGAGGTGCTGCGCCGCTGGCTGCGGGAAGCGGACGGCCCTCAGGTGCCGCTGGCCGTGCCGCTGGCCGCGCCGGTGGGCGGGTCGGTGGGCGGGATGGTCGCGGATCCGGCGGGGCAGCCGGCGGAGGAACCCCCGCTCACGGGCGAAAACGGCGGAAGCTTTCCTTCCGCAGGGGTGCCCGCGCAGGACGAAAACCATTGATTTGGTGCGGCTTTGGGCTTGCCCGACGATATGTCGACCTGTCCGGCATATGAAACACCCGAGGCGCACCACCCGTGAGCTCCACCCTGCACGCCCCCGCCCCGACGCCCGCCCCGGCCCCGGAGCCGGCCCCGACGCCGGCCCCCGAGCCGGCCGGCCCCCACGCCCGGCGCTTCGGCCTGCCGATCGCGACCTGCCTGGTCATGGGCAACATCGTCGGCGGCGGCATCTTCCTGCTGCCGGCCTCGGTGGCACCGTTCGGCACGATCAGCCTGGTCGCCTTCGGCGTGCTGACCGCCGGCGCGATCGCCCTCGCCCTCGTCTTCGGCCGGCTCGCCGAGCGGCTCCCGCAGACCGGCGGCCCGTACGTCTACGCCCGCGCCGCGTTCGGTGACTTCGCCGGCTTCCTCGCGGCCTGGAGCTACTGGATCACCGCCTGGGTCTCGAACGCGGCCCTCGCGGTGGCGGCCGTCGGCTACCTCACCGTGCTCTTCCCGGCGATCGGCGGGCACAAGGCGGTGATGTGCCTGGCCGCCCTGGCCGTGCAGTGGCTCCCCGCGCTCGCCAACCTGGCCGGCACCCGGTACGTCGGCGCAGTCCAACTGGTGGCCACCGTGCTGAAGTTCGCCCCGCTGCTGCTGGTGGCCGTGGGCGGGCTGTTCTTCTTCGACCCGGCGAACCTCGGCCCCTTCCGGGCCACCGGCCAGAGCCCCGTCGGCGCGGTCTCCGCGGCCGCGGCCATCCTGCTCTTCAGCTACCTCGGCGTGGAGTCGGCCGCGGTCAGCGCGGGCGAGGTCCGCGACCCGGCCCGCAACGTGGGCCGGGCCACGGTCCTGGGCACCGTCGGCGCGGCCGCCGTCTACCTGCTGGGCACCCTCTCCGTCTTCGGGCTGGTCCCCCACGAGAAGCTGGTCTCCTCCGAAGCCCCCTTCACCGACGCCGTCGACGCCATGTTCTCCGTGGGCGGAGGAGCCGGTGGTTCATGGGGCGGCACCCTCGTCGCCTGCGCGGCCGTGATCTCGATGCTCGGCGCCCTCAACGGCTGGACCCTGCTCAGTGCGCAGACCCCGTACGCCGCCGCCCGCGACGGGCTGTTCCCGAAGGTCTTCGAGACGAAGAAGCGGGGCGTCCCGGTGGCCGGCGTACTCGTCACCGTCGTCCTGGCCTCCGGCCTCACGGTCTACAACTACACGTGGGGCTCGGGCGGTGTCTTCGAGATGCTCGTCCTGGTCACCACGTTCACGGCGACCGTCCCGTACCTGCTCTCCACCGCCGCGCAGATCCACTTCCTGCTCACCGGGCAGTCCGAACGCGTCCACCGCGGCCGCCTGGTCCGCGACGGCGTCCTGGCCTGCCTGGCGTTCGGCTTCTCGATGTGGCTGGTCGCCGGCTCCGGCTACGCGGCGGTCTACCAGGGCGTCCTGTTCCTGTTCGCGGGCGTCCTCTGCTACGCCGTGATGTCCGCGCGTAAGCAGCGCGTCACCGCCTGACCCCCGCGCGGTAGCGTGGAAAGGGAGGACACGCAGGGGGCAGTAAGGGGTCGCCATGTCCGCGATCAGAGAAAGCATCGACATTTCCCGCAGTCCCGAAGACGTCTTCGCGTACATGACGGACCCCAGGCACCTGCCGGAGTGGCAGAACAGCGCCGTCTCCGCCCGCCCGCTCGACGGCGCCCCCCTCCACGTCGGCTCGAAGATCGCCGTCACCCGGCGCCTGGGCAAGCGCAGGTTCCCGATGACCATGGAGGTCAAGGAGCTCGACCCGCCGCACAGCTGGCGCCTGCGCGGCGTCGACGGACCCGTGCGCGGCGACGTGCGCGCCACCGTCGAATCCCTCGGCGGCGGTACCCGCTCGCGCCTGACCCTGGACCTCGACTTCGAGGGCCACGGCATCGGCAGGGTGATCGCCCCGCTCGTGGTGAAGCCGTACGCCCGCAAGGAGATGCCGCGCAACGAGGAGAAGCTGAAGCACCTGCTGGAGCACTGAACGAAAGCCGCCGGCGGGCGGCAGCCTCCCGCGCACCGGTCCGGACGGACGAGGTACGGACGAGGTACGCGCAAGCCCGCGCCGTACCGGCGGCACGCGTCGTGTTCCGTGACGCGGCGCCGTACGACGCGGGCTGTCGTCCCGACGGTTTAGTCGAGGTAGTCGCGCAGCACCTGCGAGCGGGACGGGTGGCGCAGCTTCGACATGGTCTTGGACTCGATCTGACGGATGCGCTCACGGGTGACCCCGTACACGCGGCCGATCTCGTCCAGGGTCTTCGGCTGGCCGTCGTTCAGGCCGTAGCGCATCGAGACGACGCCCGCCTCCCGCTCGGAGAGCGTGCCCAGGATCGACTGGAGCTGCTCCTGGAGGAAGGTGAACGACACCGCGTCGGCCGGGACGACCGCCTCGGAGTCCTCGATGAGGTCACCGAACTCGCTGTCGCCCTCCTCACCCAGGGGGGTGTGCAGGGAGATCGGCTCGCGGCCGTACTTCTGGACCTCGATGACCTTCTCGGGGGTCATGTCGAGTTCCTTGCCCAGCTCCTCCGGGGTGGGCTCGCGGCCCAGGTCCTGGAGCATCTGGCGCTGCACGCGGGCGAGCTTGTTGATGATCTCGACCATGTGCACCGGGATGCGGATGGTGCGCGACTGGTCGGCCATGGCACGCGTGATCGCCTGCCGGATCCACCAGGTCGCGTACGTGGAGAACTTGAAGCCCTTGGTGTAGTCGAACTTCTCCACCGCGCGGATCAGGCCGACGTTGCCCTCCTGGATCAGGTCCAGGAAGAGCATGCCGCGGCCGGTGTAGCGCTTGGCCAGCGAGACCACGAGACGGAGGTTGGCCTCCAGCAGGTGGTTCTTGGCGCGGCGGCCGTCCTCGACGAGGATCTCCAGCTCGCGCTTGAACGCGGGCTTGTGGTCCTCCTCCTCTTCGAGCTTGTACTCGGAGAACAGACCCGCCTCGATGCGCTTGGCGAGCTCGACCTCCTGCTCGGCGTTGAGGAGCGGCACCTTGCCGATCAGCTTCAGGTAGTCCTTGACGGGGTCGGCGGTGGCGCCGGCCACCATGACCGTCTGCGCCGGGGCGTCGTCCTCGTCGTCGTCGGACAGGACGAAGCCCTGGGTGCCGCCGGCCTTGGGGGCCTCCTCCTCGACGTCGTCGACGAGGTCCTCGGCGGCCCAGTCCTCGCCCTCGACGGCCGGGTTCTCACCCTCGTCGGCGTCCTTGGCGCTGGTCTTCTTGGTCGCGGCGGTCTTCTTCACCGCGGTCTTCTTCGCGGCGGTCTTCTTGACCGTCCGCTTCTTCGGCTCGGCGACGGCACCGGCCGTCGCCTCGTCCTCGGTGGCCGCGGCCGGCGACGTGGATATCGTCGCCGCGGTGGCGGGGACCGCGCTGCTGGCCGAGGCCTTGCGCGCACCGATGGGGCGCGGCGGGGCGACAGCCTTCTTCGTCACGGTGCGGGCGGGCGCGGCGGCCGCCTTGCGGGGCTTCTTCGCGGCAGCCTTCGTGGCGGGGGCGGCGCTGACGTGCAGCGCCACACCCTCCTCGTCCAGGACCTGGTTCAGGCTGCGCAGGACCCGCTTCCACTGGTCCACCGGGATGCGGCCGGCCTCGAAGGCCTGGCGCACGTCGTCACCGTTGATGTGACCCTGCTCGCGGCCGCGCTCGACGAGCGCGACGAGGGCCTCCGATTCGGCGATCTCCGGAGGGAACGTACGGGACGGGCTGAGCGACACAAGGAGCCTCTCGTTGCGAACAGATAAGGAGTGAGCGGGACATCATCGCGCGGACTCGGGAAACAGACCCGAGGGGGGTCTGTATTCCGGGGCCGCGCGAGGACACCTGTCGGTTCATCGCATGCCCGAGTCGATTCGTTACGCGCTGAATTGAGTGACCTGCGCCACGCTGTGGGCGGGCAACCGATCGGCCGTGGATCCGTCCGCGCCCCGGAGGCCGTTCCCGTCAGCCCGTTTTGCGGGCTTCGATGAGGAAACGGGCGGTATGCGCCACGAACGGACCCTCGCGTTCGATCTGTTCGTGGAGCTCGCGCAGCCGGTCCCGGTACTGCCCGACCGTGAAACCGGGCACCATCCAGATCACCTTCCGGAGAAAGTAGATCACGGCTCCGATGTCGTGGAACTCCGTTCGCAGTCTTTCCGAGCGCAGATCGACGACGTCGAGGCCGGCCTTGGTGGCGTCGGCGACCGCGTCGTCGGGGTGCCGGCCGCGCCGGACCTCCTCCGGCTGGGGCCCGAGGAAGTACTCGACGAGTTCGAAGACGCTCGCCGGACCGACCTGCTGCGAGAGGTACGTGCCGCCGGGACGCAGGACCCGGGCGATCTCCTCCCACCAGATCGTCACCGGATGCCGGCTCGTGACGAGCTCGAAGGCCTCGTCGCCGAACGGCAGCGGGGGCTCGTCGGCGTCCGCGACCACGACCGCGCCCAGCGGGTGCAGCAGCCGGGTCGCCTTGTCGATGTTCGGCGGCCAGGACTCGGTGGCCACCATCAGCGGGGGCAGGGTCCCCGCACCGGCGAGCACCTCGCCCCCGCCGGTCTGGATGTCGAGGGCCGACCGGACCCGGGCCAGGCGCTCGCCCATGAGCCCCTGGTAGCCCCAGGAGGGGCGCTGCTCGGTGGCCCGGCCGTCGAGCCAGGAGAAGTCCCAGCCGTCCACGGAGACCGACTCGGCCTCGGCGACGAGATGGTCGAAAGTACGCGTCATGTCTCGATCGTCCCAGGTGGGGCGCCGGTGATCCACCGATTTGGCCGGATCTCCGGCTCCCGGGCGCCGTCGCGGGCCCCGGATCCGTCGGCGAGGTCCGCGACGGAGGTCCATTACAGTGGAGGGCGGGCCGTGACTGGCGTTCGGGTGGATCACCACCGGGGAGCGGCCCGGCGCACCTCCCGTGCGCCCGGCGTACCCCGGGTACGCCGACTGCCGCGCGCCTGGGCGAACCGCGATCCCGCAGCGACGCCCAGGAGACCCCCGTGACGACCGCCCAGACCGTTCAGCCGGCCCAGACCGCCCGTCTCATGGACGGCACCGCCCTCGCCCGCCGCATCTCGGAGCAGACCGCCGTCCTCGCGGCGAAGATCACCGAGCGCACCGGCACCGCTCCCTGCCTGGCCACCGTCCTCGTCGGCGAGGACCCGGCCTCCGTCACGTACGTACGGATGAAGCAGAACCGCTGCGCCAAGGCCGGGATCACCTCCCGCCACGTGGAGCTCCCGGCCGAGACCACCACCGAGGAGCTCGTCGCCGCCCTCACCGCCCTCTCCGAGGACCCGGAGATCAGCGGCATCCTGCTCCAGCACCCGGTGCCGCACCACATCGACGAGCGCGCCGCCTTCGAGGCCATCGCCCCCGGCAAGGACGTCGACGGCGTCACCATGCACTCCTTCGCCGCCATGGGCTTCGGGCTGCCGGGCTTCGTCTCCTGCACCCCCGGCGGGATCATGCGGCTGCTGGCCGAGTACGACGTGGACCTGACCGGCAAGCACGCCGTCGTCGTCGGCCGCAGCGCGATCCTCGGCAAGCCGGCCGGCATGCTGCTGCTGGAGCAGAACGCCACCGTCACCTACTGCCACTCCCGCACCGTGGACCTGCCGTCGGTCGTCCGCCAGGCCGACGTGCTCGTCGCCGCCGTCGGCAAGGCCGAATTCATTCGCGGCGAGGACATCAAGCCGGGCGCCGTGGTCCTGGACGCCGGCTACAACGAGGGCAACGTCGGCGACGTCCACTTCGAGTCGGCCGCCGCCCGCGCCTCCCTGATCACCCCCGTCCCCGGCGGCGTCGGCCCGATGACCATCGCCGTCCTGCTGGAGCAGACCGTCCAGGCGGCCGCCGCCCAGGCCGGACTCGCGCTCGCGGAGCTCTGACCCGCCCCGCACCACCGTCGTACGCGAACGCCCCGGGCCGATCGGCCCGGGGCGTTCGCATGCCGAGGGTGTCCGGTTTCTTTCGGTGCAGCGGCCTGCCGGAGGCCGGTCAGGGGGCGGTATCTTTGCGCCGGGGCGCGGGATGACACGTGCAACACGTTTCCTGGGGGAACTGTCGATGGACCTGTTCACGCCACTGCAGCTGCCGGGCGGGACGACCTTGCCGAACCGGCTGGCGAAGGCCGCCATGGAGGAGAGCCTCGCCGGGGCGGGCCAGCTGCCGGACGCGCGCATCGAGCGGCTCTACCGCCGCTGGGCACGCGGCGGCGCGGGCCTGCTGATCACCGGCAACGTGATGGTCGACCGGCGGGCGCTGACCGCGCCGGGCACGATCGTCCTCGACGCGAGCTCCCCGCTCGGCCCCTTCCGCCGCTGGGCCGAGGCCGCGTCCTGCGGCGGCGGCCGGGTCTGGATGCAGATCAACCACCCGGGCCGGCAGGTGGGCTCCGAGATGCCGGGCACGGCCTGGGCGCCCTCGGACATAGGGGTGAGCCTGGGCAAGCACACCAAGCGCTTCGCCCGTCCCACCGCGATGACCGAGGCCGACATCGAGGCCACCGTCGCCCGGTTCGCGGTCACCGCCCGGCGGGCCGAGGAGGCCGGCTTCGACGGCGTGCAGATCCACGCCGCCCACGGCTACCTGCTGAGCCAGTTCCTCTCCCCGCTGGTCAACCGGCGCACCGACCGCTGGGGCGGCAGCCTGGAGAACCGGGTCCGGCTGCTCACCGAGGTCGTCCGGGCGGTCCGCGCGCAGGTCGGCTCCGGCTTCGCGGTCGGGGTCAAGCTGAACACCGCCGACTTCCAGCGCGGCGGCTTCGACACCGAGGACGCGGCACGGGTCCTGGCCGTCCTGGGCGGGCTCGGCGTGGACCTGGTCGAACTGTCCGGCGGCAGTGTCGAGAGCCCGGCGACCCTGGGCCGCACCGCCGATCTGCGGACCCTGGAGCGGGAGGCGTACTTCCTGACCTTCGCCGAGCAGTTCCTGGACTCGGCCACGATTCCGCTGATGCTGACCGGCGGGATAGGCCGCCACGAGACCGCGCGCAGGGTCCTGGCACGCGGGGTGTCCGTCGTGGGGCTCGCCTCGGCCCTGGCGTTCCGGCCCGACCTGCCGGCCCGCTGGCGCGCCGGGGAGGACGTACGGGTGCGGGTCGAGCGGCTGCGCTGGAAGGACCGGGACCTGGCCGGCGCCGGACAGCTGGCCTTCGTACGGTTCCAGCTGCACCGGCTGGCCCGCGGCCTGGAGCCGCGCCCGGAGGCCTCGCCGCGGGCCGCGTTCGCCCTCGACCAGCTCCAGCACTGGCGCCGGGTGCGGGCGTACGGGGCCTGGCTCGCCCGCAACCCCGAGCCCGAGGAGGCCCTCGCCGGCTGACACGGGGGTCGGCTGACACGGGGCGCCGCCCGCGCGGCTCGCCCGCGCGGCTCACCCGCGGTTCAGGGAAGGGCCGGGTCCCGTCGTACCGCCGCCACGATGGGGGAGGTGCGGAACTCCCGGGCCAGTGCCGCCAGCGGCCGGGAGTCCAGCCGGTATGGCTCGGGCAGCCCCGGGTCC
>NZ_JBHYVA010000317.1:0-9235 GCF_042750055.1 Streptomyces sp. NPDC059456 | reverse complement strand
CTATCTCCGGCACCCACCTATATATACACTCTCATTTTGGTGGGCTGCGTCTTTTGTTTAAAAGCCACCGCCGGTTCCCCCCGGGGCCCCGCCACTTGGGGTCGGGGGGGTTTGCGCGGGGCCCGGGGGCACGTCAGCGCCTGCCACCGGGCCCGGTCCGGTGTCGCGCCCCGGTCCAGGGTGCGGCGGCCCTCGACCGCGGTGACGTGGCGGTCGCTGGACAGGCACAGCATCACGAAGAGGGCGGTGTGCGTGGGCTCGACGGTCTCCTCGTAGTACCACTCGGCCGTGACGACCCGCCGGTCGGGCAGGAAGGGGCGCTGGAGGAAGTCCTGTACGTCGAGGGGGAAGTGGCCGAGCACCCCCTGGGCCTCCGGCGGGTTCAGGACCAGGCGCTCCACGGGTGAGCCGGCCCGGCCGGGCACGGCCGGGCCGCCCCCCTGCTGCGGCGGCCGTGGGTCGAACGAACGGGTGCGCAGCGAGCCGGGCTCCACCCGGGCCCGCTCGCCGCGGTGTTCCTCCGCCCGGCCGCCCCGGTACACGGGTTCGACCCGGCACAGTCCCCGGTCCCCGAACACCACGGCGAACGGGACGCCGTCGGAGTAGACGCGGGCCCACCACATCAGGGAGCGGCCCGCCTTCTCGGTCGTCTTGGCGCGCGTGTCGGCCGGCAGCAGTTCCCAGCACCGGTGGCGGTCGGGGGTCCGGGGATCGACGGGCAGCGTTCCCGGTTCGTGGATCTGCGTCACGCCCTCGGAGTGCGCCGGGCCGCCGCCGGCCGGCCGGTCCGCGTGCCCGGGGAGCCGGTCGCGCCGGTCCGGTGTCCGGTCGCGCTGTCCGGGTGGCCGGTCCCGGCGCTCCGGGAGGCGGTCCCGCCCCGCGAACTCCTGTTCCCAGGCCTCGTCCATGTGTCCCCCCGGTTCCTCGAAGTCCCGTGACACGCAAGCCCATTGTCGGCCACGGACCGGCGTCGCGGCGGTGGTCGGGGGAAACCGGCGCCCGCGAGTCCTTCCGCCTTCTTGGAACACGTTCTACTCTGTGCGCCGCCACCACAGCGACCGGCTGGACCCGCGAGACACCCGGAGGGGCCGTGCACCTCGAATACACGCCTGAGCAGCAGCAGTTGCGCACCGAGCTGCGCGCCTACTTCGCCGAGCTGGTGCCGCGGGACGTCTACGCCCGCTACGAGGATCCGGCCGCCCAGAAGCGCTTCTACCGGGAGACCATCCGCAGGCTCGGCGCCGACGGCTGGCTCGGCGTGGGCTGGCCCGAGGAGTACGGCGGCCGCGGGATGACCCCCATGGACCAGTTCATCTTCTTCGACGAGGCCGCGCAGGCCGTCGTACCGCTGCCGCTGATGGCGCTCAACACCGTCGGGCCGACCATCATGCAGTTCGGCACCGACGAGCAGAAGGCGTACTTCCTGCCGCGGATCCTGTCCGGCGAGATCGACTTCGCCATCGGCTACAGCGAGCCGGACGCCGGCACCGACCTCGCCGCCCTCAAGTGCAAGGCCGTCCGCGAGGGCGACGAGGAGACCGGCACGTACGTGGTCAACGGGCAGAAGATCTGGACCACCAACGGGGACACCGCCGACTGGGTCTGGCTCGCCGTCCGCACCGACCCGGACGCCCCCGCGCACAAGGGCATCACCATGCTCCTGGTGCCGACCGCCGACCCCGGATACTCGTGCACCCTGATCAACACCCTCGCCTCGCACGACACCACCGCCAGCTACTACGAGGACATCCGCGTCCCCGCGAGCCGCCGCGTCGGACGGGAGAACAAGGGCTGGCGCCTGATCACCAACCAGCTCAACCACGAGCGCGTCACCCTCGCCGCGCACGGCACCATGGCGATCCGGGCGCTGCACGACGTCCAGCGCTGGGCCGCCGAGACCAAGCTCGCCGACGGCCGCCGCGTCATCGACCTCTCCTGGGTCCGCGGCCGCCTGGCCCGCACCCACGCCCGGCTCGACGCGATGAAGCTGCTCAACTGGCAGATGGTGGGAGCCGTCCAGGACGGCACCCTGACCCCGCAGGACGCCTCCGCCGTCAAGGTGTACGGCTCCGAGGCCCGCCGGGACGCGTACGCCTGGCTGATGGAGGTGGTCGGCGCGGCCGGCTCCCTCAAGGACGGTTCCGCGGGCGCGGTCCTGCACGGGGAACTGGAACGCGGCTACCGCAGCGCCGTGATCTTCACCTTCGGAGGCGGCAACAACGAGATCCAGCGCGAGATCATCTCCTGGATCGGCCTGGGCATGCCCCGCGTCCGCCGCTGACCGGGTGTGACTCACGACGATGGTTGGCACTCAACAACTTTTGTTGTCGCTGGACAAGAGTGCGAACGCTCGGCATTTGAGCCGTGACACGCCAGTCGGCACCAGTGCGGCCGCTGTCGCCGGGCCGAGGTCCGGCCCACCGTCGTGGCGTGTCTCAGTCAGCGGGGGCGGCAGCGCGTGGGCCATGAAGTTTCACCGGCAGAAGCATCGTCGTGCCTGCTTCTGCCGGACGGCGTTCAACGCCGGGCCAAGACCGAGTTGACCAGCGGGAATGCAGAGATGGGCATGAGTGGGGCCACCGCGGGCGGTGTCGGACGTGGAGCGCGGACGCGCCCGGGGGCCTCAGCGCCGTACCGTCCAGGCGCTGGCGGCGGCTCTGACCCTGGACGCCGAGGCGGCGTCCGGCAGTGGCTGGGCGGAGGGCTCCGCGATGTGCTCTGCCGGCAGCCTCGTCGGTGATCAAGGCACCGCGGACGCGCTGCCCACGCAGGTGCAGCGGCCGGGCCGGGGTGGCCGGGCCGGCCGCTGCGGGGCGTTCGCCGTTATGCGACGGGCTGTTGCTGGGTGACGCAGTGGATGCCGCCGCCGCCCGCCCCCAGGCTGTCGATGGCGAGCTGTTCGACCGTCCGGCCGGGGAAGAGGCGCTGGAGGGTCGACTTGGCTCCCGCGTCGGCCCGGGTGTCGCCGAACTGCGGTGCGATGACCGCGCCGTTGCACACGTAGTAGTTGGCGTAGGCGGCCACGAAGCCGGGGTCGGTGGACCGGATGCGGTCGTAGTCGGGGCCCTGGAGCCGGGTCACCGCGATGGGACCGCCCTGGGCGCCGGTGGACGTGGAGAGGATCTGGTACTGCTGGCGGGCGTCGTTGGACCAGGCGTCGGTGTCGCTCGCCAGCGGCATCTGGACCAGCCCCTGCCCGGGGGAGAGGAAGCGGGAGGTCGCGTCGACGTGGTCGTCGGTGATGTCGCGGCCGAGGACGCCCTTGAACCAGATCACCTTGGAGGCCCCGAAGGCGGCGCACATCGCCGCTTCGATCCCGGCCTGTGACAGGCCGGGGTTGCGGTCCGGGTTGATGATGCTGCTGCGGGTGGCCATGAGGGTGCCGGCGCCGTCCGTCTCCACCGCGCCGCCCTCGCCGACGAAGCCGGCGGTGGTGAACGGGACCCCGGCGTAGGCCGCTACGCGCCCGGCGACCAGGGCGTCCTTGGCGTGGGTCTGCTGGCTGCCCCAGCCGTTGAAGTTCAGGCCGACCGCGTCGAGGCCGCCCGCGCCGTTCGTACGGAACACCGGGCCGCTGTCGCGCATCCAGCAGTCGTCGACCGGGATCGAGCCGATCACCGTGACGCCCGCCCCGCAGGCGCTCTTCGCCTTGGAGACGCTCGCCGCGTTGGCGCACATGACGACCGGCTCGTACGTGGCGATGGTCTTCGCGATGCGTGCGATATCGGCCTGGACCCCGGCCAGTTGCCGTCCCCAGATGGCCGAGCTGTCCGGCCACGCCATCCAGGTCCGGGTGTGCCGGACGGTGTCGAGCGGGACGGTGAGTCCGCCCGCGGCGGCGGCGACCCCAGTGGTGGGCCGGGTGGCGGCGAAGGCCTCGCCGCCCACCGCAGCCAGTGCGGCGCCGGCGGCCGTGAGGCCGGCAGCGGCGAGGAAGCCCCGTCGGTCCAGGGCGCGACGTGGCGTTCCGCCGGCCGGGTTCCGAGGTGCAGCGTGATCGTTCATCACTGTTCTCCGATCCGTTTCTCGTGGGGTCACAGAGCGCGTCGGGCAGCTGAGATGTGTTGCGGGTCCCAGCCCGGCCGGGGTACGGACTCCAGCAGCAGGCGGGTATAGGGGTGGCGGGGATCGGCGAGGACCCGGGCGGTCGGACCCGCTTCGACGATCCGGCCGTGCCGCATGACGACGACGTCGTCGGTGACGCACCGCACGACGCCGAGGTCGTGGGTGATGAACAGGTAGCCGATGCCGCTGCGTTCGCGGATGTCGGCGAGCAGGTTGAGGATCTGTGCCTGGACGGACACGTCCAGCGCGGCGACCGCTTCGTCGAGGACCAGGACGGCGGGCTCCACCGCCAGTGCCCGGGCGATCGCCACGCGCTGGCGCTGCCCGCCCGACAGCTGCCGGGGCAGGGCGTCCGCCTCCCGGGCCCCGAGCCCCACCTGGTCGAGGAGCTCGGTGATGCGCGGGCCGGGGTCGGTGTCGGGGAAGTGCAGACGGAGGGTCTCCCGCAGTGCGGCGCCCACCGTGGTGCGCGGATCGAGGGAGAGGAACGGGTCCTGGAAGACCATCTGGACCTCCCGGGCCCGTGCGAGGCGCCGGGCCCTGCCCCGCGTACGAGGGTCCCGGTCCCGGCCGTGGACGAGGATCCGGCCGCCGTCCGCGCGCTCCAGGCCGACGATGATGCGGGCGGTGGTCGTCTTCCCGGAGCCCGACTCGCCGACGATGCCGAGCGATCCGCCTTCGGTCAGCCGGAACGAGACGTCGTCCACCGCCCGGACGGGCCCGTAGGTCCGGCGCAGGCCGACGGCCTCCAGGACGGTCTTCCTCATGGGCGGCATTCCTCTCCGATCGGGGACGGGACCTGTGGGCGGCCGTCCGCTTCGCCGACCCGGTCGCCGTGATGGCACGCGGCGAGCCGGTCCCGCTGGCCCCCGGCGAGCGGCAGCAGGGCCGGCGCCTCGCGGACGCAGTGGTCGGTGACGTACGGGCACCGGGCGGCGAAGGGGCACCCGGTGAGCTCCTCGCGCAGGCTCGGCGGCCGGCCCTCGATCGCGGCGAGCCGCCCCCGCGGGGCGTCCAGGCGCGGGGTCGACGCGAGGAGCGCGGCCGTGTACGGGTGCCGCGGCCGGGTGAACAGCTCCTCGGCGGGGCCCGTTTCCACGATCCGGCCCGCGTACATCACGTACACGCGGTCGCTGATGGCCGCGGCGAGTCCGAGGTCGTGGGTGACGAAGAGCAGCCCGGTGCCGAAGCTCTCGCGCAGTTCACCGAGGAGCGCCACGACCTCCGCCTGGGTCGTCACGTCCAGGGCCGTGGTGGGTTCGTCGGCGAGGATCAGGGCCGGGTCGCCCATGAGCGCGGCCGCGATCACGACCCGTTGCAGCATGCCGCCGGACAGCTGGCCCGGGTACGCGCGCAGGGCGGCGGCGGTGAGGCCGACGGCCTCCAGCATCCGCACCGCCCGCGCCTCGGCGTCCGCCTTCTTGGCCCGGGCGTTCAGGCGCAGGCTCTCGGTGAGGAAGTCGCCGACGCGGCGCACGGGGTTGACGGCGGCCCGCGGGTCCTGGAAGACCATGGCCGCCGTGCTCGTGCGCAGGATCCGCAGCCGGTCGGGGGTCATCGTGAGGACGTCGTCGCCGGCGACGTTCACCGTCCCCTCCGCGGCCGCGCCCGGCGGCAGCAGCCCGAGCACGCTGCGGGAGGTGAGGGTCTTGCCGGAGCCGGACTCGCCGACGAGGGCCACGGTCTCCCCGGCGGCGACGGTGAGGTCGACGCCGTCGAGGACGGGCCGTGCGGTGTCCGGCAGCCGCAGCCGCAGCGCCCGGATGTCGAGGGTGTTCAACGGGCCCTCCTGGCGACCTGGTCGGCGCGGCGTTCACCGACGACGTTGAAGGCGACCACGGTCAGGACGATCGCCGCGCACGGCACGATCGGCGCGAGCGGGTAGCCGGACTGGATGGCGCTCTCGCCGTCGAAGACCATGCGGCCCCAGTCGGGGGTGAGCGCGGGAACGCCCAGCCCCAGGAAGGAGAGGCCGGCCAGGTCGATGAGGGCGTACCCGAAGTTGACCGTGGACTGGGCGAGGACGACCGGGGCGATGCCGGGCACCACGTGCCGCAGGCAGATCTGCAGCCCGGAGTGGCCCTGCACCCGGTAGGCCTCCACGTACGGGCGGGCGCGTTCGGCCAGCACGAGGGAGCGGGTGAGCCGGCTGACGTACGGGAGGTACGCGATCGCCAGGGCGATGACCGGCGCGAGCAGTCCTTCCCCCTGGACCGAGACGATCAGGATGGCCAGCAGCATGCCGGGGAAGGCGAAGACCAGCTCGGTGCCGCGCGACAGCACGGAGTCCAGGGGGCCGCCCCGCCAGGCGGCCGCGGTCCCGATGGCGACCCCGGCCACGGTGGAGAAGACGACGACGCCGAGCGGGCCTAGGAGGGAGGTGCGGGCGCCCAGCACGAGCCGGGAGAGCGTGTCGCGCCCGGAGGCGTCGACACCGAGGAGGTGCTCGGGGGAGGGGCCCGCCAGGGCGTTGCCCAGGTCGACGGCGTTCGGGTCGTACGGGGCGATCCAGGGGGCGAGCAGGGCGACGAGGACGACCAGGGCGACGAAGCCCAGGCAGAGTGCGGACAGGGGCGCGCGGGTGGTGCGGATCCTGGCGAGGCCGGGCCGGCGCAGCAGGGCGGTGGCGGTCATGCGGCCCGCCTCCCGGCGCCGAGGGAGACCCGGGGGTCGATCAGCGGATGCAGCAGGTCGACGATCAGGTTCACCGACATGAACAGCGCGACCATGATCAGGGAGATGGCCTGCACGGTGGGGAAGTCCTTGGTGGTGGTGGACAGTTCGAGCAGTTGGCCGATGCCGCCGACGCTGAACGCGGACTCCACCAGGACGGTGGTGACCAGCAGGGTGGACACGATCAGTCCGCCGGTGGTGAGCACGGTGCCCAGGGCGTTGCGCAGCACGTGCCGCCGGATCACCAGGTGTTCGGCGACCCCGCGGCTGCGGGCCACGGTGACGTGCTCCTGGCCGAGGACGTCGAGCATCGCGGCCCGGGTGACACGGGCGAGCATGCCGATCAGGTAGAGCGCCAACGCGACGGCGGGCAGCGTCAGATGCCACAGCATCGACCCGATCCCCTCGCCGCTGCCCCCGGTGGGGAACCAGTGCAGACGCACCGCGAACAGCCCCTGGAGCAGGACCGCGGCGACGAACGACGGGGTGCCGATGGCGAAGGTGGTCGTGACGAGGATCGCCGAGTCGGCGGCGCCGCCGCGGACCGCGCCGATCCACCCGAGCAGCAGACCGAAGGCGAGGACGAGCAGGAGCGCCATGGTGATCAGCAGCAGGGTGCTCGGCAGCCGGTCCGCCAGCAGCCGGGACACGTCGGTGCGGTACGTCAGCGAACGCCCGAAGTCGCCGTGCAGCACCTGGCCGAGCCAGCGCAGGTACTGCACCGCGAACGGCTCGTCCAGGTGGTACTGGGCGTTGAGGGCCCGCAGCGCCTCCGGGGAGGCGGACCGCCCGGCGAGGAGGAAGCTCGCCGGGTTGCCGGGCGCCAGGTACATCGCGCCGAAGATGACGAACGACGCGCAGAGCAGGGTGGCGGCCATCTCGGCCAGCCGTCGGACGGCGAACCTCACGAAGCCGGTCACGGCGCCGCCCCGACGTCGGCGGCCCACGGGTAGTACAGGTACGCGATGGTGGTGGGTGCGCCGGTGATCCGCTTGTTGAGGAAGAGCGCTGTGGGCCACTCGGCGACGGGGATCCACAGGACCTGGTCGGCGGCCTGCTGCTGGAGCCGGGCGGCCACCGCCATCCGCCGGGCCGGGTCGTACTCCGCGCGGGCCCGGGCGACGAGGTCGTCGTAGGCCGGGTCGCTGTAGCCGGCGTAGTTCTGGAAGGCCCCGGTCTGGAAGTTGCCCAGCAGGTCCATCGGGTCGGTGATGGAGTCGTAGTACGTCTCGGGGAACATGTCCAGGCCCTCGCGCGCCTGGGGGTCGGTGAACAGCGCGGTGAAGGCGTTCGGGGCGATGGTCTTCAGCCGGACGTCCAGCCCGATCCGGGTGCCGGCCGCCTGGACGGCGGTCGCCAGCAGCGAGACGTCCTGGCCGATCGCGCTGGTGGCGATGGTCACCGTCTTTCCGGTGGCGCCCGCCTCCTTGACCAGCGCCTTCGCCTCCTCGATGTGCTGCTCGGGCGACGGCAGGCCGTCGAAGGCGGCCTTGCGGACCTCTTCGGGGGCCGCGGCCCAGACGGCCTTCGTGGTGAGGGAGCTGGTGGCGGTTCCCGCACCGCCCAGGCCCGCCTTCACGAAACCGCGGCGGTCCAGTGCCAGGGACAGCGCGCGGCGGACCCGTACGTCGCCGAGCGCGCCCTTCATGCTGGTGACGTTGACGTTGACCGTGCTGAGTCCCTCGCCGAAGTAGAGGGTGCCGACCCCGCTCCTGCTGAGCCGGTCGTAGCTCTCCGTGGGGATCAGGTACCCGCCGTCGGCCTCGCCGCTGAGCATCGCGTTGGTGCGCGCCGAGGGGTCGGTGAGGAAGCTGAACACCACCTTCGCCGACTTCGCCCGGGTCCCCCAGTAGCCGTCGAAGCGCCGGAGTTCGATGGACTGGCCCTTGTTCCAGGTGCCCAGTTCGTAGGGGCCCGTACAGTCCAGGCCGCCCGAGGTGCCGTAGTCCTTGCCCGCCTTCTCGACACCGGCCTTCGAGGCCACGGCGCCGGCGGCGGTGGCCATGTACTGGGGGAACTGCGCGTCCGGCTGCTTCAGCCTGACCGTGACCTGCAGCGGGCCCGTCTTGGTGATCGACTCGACGTTGGCGAAGTCGCTGTTCCAGGCCGAACCGCCGTCCGGGTCGAGCTGCCGGCCGAGGCTGAACACCACGTCGTCGGCGCTCAGTACGCCGCCGTCGTGGAAGTGGACGCCCGCGCGCAGGTCGTAGACCCACGTCTTGGGGTCCGGGTTGGTGGCCTTCTCGGCCAGGCCCGGAGCCACGGTGAGCTGCGGGGTCCACCGCATCAGGCTCTCGCAGACGTTGGACAGGACGGTGTTCTGCGGGTAGTCGAAGGCGGCGGTGTAGTCCAGCGTGGGCGGTTCCGCGTACAGGGCCCAGGTGAAGGAGTCCAGCTCACCGGCGGCGGCCGGGGTGCCCGCGGACAGCTTGAACGCGGCGCTCCCGGAGGCCGCTCCGGTCCGGGGCGGTCCGGATCAGGCGGCGACCACACCCAC
>NZ_JBHYVA010000316.1:0-9238 GCF_042750055.1 Streptomyces sp. NPDC059456 | reverse complement strand
AACCCCCCCGCCCATCCCCCCCCGCGCCCCCCCGCCCCCCCCCCGGGGGGGCCGCCGCCCCCCCCCCCCCCCCGCACGCCGCTAGACCGCCGCGGAGGCCTCGCCGGAGGCCGCGTCACAGGCCTGCGCACGCAGCGCGCGGGCCAGGTCGTCACGGGCCTCCAGCACCAGGCGGCGCAGCGCCGGAGCGGCGCCGGCGTGCGCGGACAGCCAGGCGTCCGTGGCGGCGAGCGTCGCCTCGGAGTCCTCCAGCGAGGGGTACAGCCCCTTCACCACGTGCATGCCGATCTGGATGGACCGCTCCGTCCAGATCCGCTCGATCACCTCGAAGTAGCGCCCCGCGTACGGCGCCAGCAGCGCCCGCTGCGAGGACTGCTGCATACCGGCGATCGTCGCCTCCACCAGCGCGTTCGACAGTGCGTCCGACTCGACGACCGCCGCCCACGCCTGGTCCTTGACCGCCTCGGACGGCCGCGCCGCCAGGCAGCGCACCTGGTGCCGCTTGCCCGAGGCCGTGTCGTCGCGGACCAGCTCGGCCGTCAGCACGGCCTCGTCCACCGCGCCGTGCGCGGACAGCGGCAGCAGGAAGTCCCACCGCAGTTCCTGGTCCACCTCCAGCCCGTCGATCCGCGCCGACCCGTCCAGCAGCCCCAGCAGCAGCTGGAAGTCGCCCTCCGTCGCCGCACTCGCCGCGAAGAAGCGGGCCCAGGTCAGCTGGTGCTCCGAACCCGGCTCCGCCCGGCGCAGCTCCTGGAGCGCGACCGCCGACAGCACCCGGCCGCCCTGCTCGCGCCAGTCGGCCGCCGCGTAGTGCGTGACCGCGGTCAGCGCCTGCGAGTGCAGCATCTGGAGCACGCCGACGTCCGTCTCACGGCCGGAGTGGGCCAGCACCAGGGCGACGAAGTCACGCGCCGGCACCAGCCCGTCGCGCGTCAGGTTCCACAGCGCCGACCAGCACAGCGCCCGCGCCAGCGGATCGGCCAGGTTCCCGAGCCGCTGGCGCAGCGTCTCCAGCGAGCCCTCGTCGAAGCGCATCTTGCAGTACGTGAGGTCGTCGTCGTTGACCAGCACCAGGTCGGGCCGCTCCTGCCCGGCGAGCTCCGGCACGGCCGTCCGCGCGCCCGCCACGTCCGCCTCGGCCCGTGCGTAGCGCACCAGCGAACCGTCCTGGAGCCGGTACAGGCCGACGGCGACCCGGTGCGGGCGCAGCTGCTCGCCCTCCTGGACCACGGCCAGCTCGGTCACCCGGCCGCCCGCGTCGTACGTCACCACCGGCGTCAGCACGTTCACGCCGGCCGTCTGGAGCCACGCCCGGGACCACTCGGCCATGTCCCGCCCGGAGACCTCCGCGAGGACCGACAGCAGATCGTCCAGCGTGGTGTTCCCGTAGGCGTTGGCCTTGAAGTAGCGCCGCGCGCCCTCCAGGAACGCCTCCCGGCCCACGTACGCGACCAGCTGCTTGAGCACCGCCGCGCCCTTGGCGTACGTGATGCCGTCGAAGTTGAGCTTCGCGTCCTCCAGATCGCGGATGTCGGCCGTGATCGGGTGCGTGGAGGGCAGCTGGTCGGCCCGGTACGCCCACGCCTTGCGGTTGTTGGCGAACGTCACCCAGGCCTGGTCGAAGCGGGTCGCCTCCACCTGGGAGAACGAGCCCATGAAGTCCGCGAAGGACTCCTTCAGCCACAGGTCGTCCCACCACTTCATGGTGACGAGGTCGCCGAACCACATGTGGGCCATCTCGTGCAGGATCGTGTTGCAGCGCCGCTCGTACGCCGCCCGCGTCACCTTGCCGCGGAAGATGTACTCCTCGCGGAAGGTCACCATCCCCGGGTTCTCCATCGCGCCCAGGTTGTACTCCGGCACGAACGCCTGGTCGTACTTCCCGAAGGGGTACGGGTAGTCGAAGTGCTCGTGGAAGAAGTCGAATCCCTGCTTGGTGACGAGGAAGACGTCGTCCGCGTCGAAGTGCT
This sequence comes from Streptomyces sp. NPDC059456, assembly GCF_042750055.1. NCBI lineage: Bacteria > Bacillati > Actinomycetota > Actinomycetes > Kitasatosporales > Streptomycetaceae > Streptomyces > Streptomyces sp. NPDC059456. Next base: position 7,268 of record NZ_JBHYVA010000316.1, on the reverse strand, counting down.
TCGCGAGCCCCTTGCGGCACATCGCGCCCAGCGGGATCGTCAGCTCCCCGCGCGTGTAGGTGTCCGTGACGTAGTGGTACGGGCCCGCCACCACGCAGGTGATGTAGGTGGAGATCGGCGCGGTCTCGGCGAAGCGGCGGGTCAGGCCCTCGCGGGACTCCTCCGCGCCGTTGCTCCAGACGTGCCAGCCCTCCGGCGCGGTCACCTCGAAGCGGTGGGGCGCCTTCAGGTCGGGCTGCTCGAAGTTCGCGTACACCCGGCGGGCGTCGGCCGGCTCGTACTGCGTGTAGAGGTAGACCTCGCCGTCCTCCGGGTCGACGAAGCGGTGCATGCCCTCGCCGGTCCGGCTGTACGCGCAGTTCGCGTCCACCACCAGGACGTTCTCGGAGTCCAGCCCGGCCAGGGCGATCCGCGCCCCGTCGAAGACGGCGGCCGGGTCCAGGGCGCGCCCGTTGAGGGTCACGGAGTTCACCGACGGGGCGACGAGGTCCGCGAAGGTGGCCGAGCCGGGAGCCGCCGCCCGGAAGTGGATCGTGGTCACCGAGCGGAAGGTCCGGGGACCCTCGGCCGGTTCCGCCTCCTCCACGGCGGACCTCAGGTCGAGGACGACCTCGTACCCGTCGACGGACAGCAGCTCCGCCCGCTCGCGGGCCTCGTCACGGGACAGATTCTCTCCGGGCACGTGCACTCCTTCGTGCGTGATCGCGATACCTGATCGAATCCTCCCACGGGGGAATGCGCGAGGTCCTGGCCTGGTTGGGGAGGGGGAACACGACCACCGATGCCCACGCGACTCGAGGAGAGACATGGCCGACACCCAGGTGCGCGAGAAGACCCCGGTCGACTTCTGGTTCGACCCGCTCTGCCCCTGGGCCTGGATGACGTCCCGCTGGATGCTGGAGGTCGAGAAGGTCCGCGACGTCGAGGTGCGCTGGCACGTGATGAGCCTCGCCGTCCTCAACGAGAACAAGCTCGAAGAGCTGCCCGAGCGCTACCGCGAGATCCTCGGCCCCAAGGGCTGGGCCCCGGTCCGCGTCGTCATCGCGGCCCAGCAGAAGCACGGTGAAGAGGTCACCGGCAAGCTCTACACCGCGCTCGGCACCCGGATCCACAACGAGGACAAGGGTGCGACCCGCGAGGTCATCGCCGAGGCGCTGGCGGAGGTCGGCCTGCCGGCCGAGCTGCTCGCCTACGCCGACTCCGACGAGTACGACCAGGTGCTGCGCGACTCCCACAACAACGGCATCGAGCGCGTCGGCCAGGAGGTCGGCACCCCGGTGATCTCCGTACCCGGCGCCGAGGGCGACGACGTCGCCTTCTTCGGGCCGGTCGTCACGCCCACCCCGCGCGGCGAGGCCGCCGCCCGGCTGTGGGACGGCACCCTGCTGGTCGCCGCCACCCCCGGCTTCTACGAGATCAAGCGCACCCGCACCAAGGGCCCGTCCTTCGAGTAGGACCGCCGGTCCGCCGACGCACGCAGAAGACCCCCCCAAGTCACGTCCTTGCGGGGGTCTTCCGTTGGACGCCCCCTACGCGAAGGTTGAGAAGACGATCACGAGGAGGGGGCACCCCCCGGCCGGAGGCCGGGGGAGGCGTGCGGGGCTGCGATCAGCCCTTGACGGGGATCAGCAGCGGGGTGTTCGCCTTGGCGTCGGCGTAGCGCCGGGCCACGTCCTGCCAGTTGACGACGTTCCACATGGCCTCGATGAAGTCCACCTTCTGGTTCTTGTACTGCAGGTAGAAGGCGTGCTCCCAGGCGTCGAAGACCAGGATCGGGGTGCTGGCGACGCCTACGTTGCCCTGGTGGTCGTAGACCTGCTCGACGACCAGACGGCCGCTGACCGGCTCGTACGCGAGCACGCCCCAGCCGGAGCCCTGCGTCGCCGAGGACGCGAAGGTCAGCTGCTTCCTGAACTTCGCGAAGGAGCCGAAGGACTCGGTGATGGCGTCCGCGAGCTCGCCGACGCCGTCCGCGGCGGTGGGCTCGCCGCCGCCCTCGCCGGTCTTCGGGCTGGCCATGTTGTGCCAGTAGATGCTGTGCAGGATGTGGCCGGAGAGGTGGAAGGCCAGGTTCTTCTCCAGGCCGTTCAGCGCGCCCCAGTTCTCCTTGTCGCGCGCCTCCTCCAGCTGCTCCAGCGTGGTGTTGGCGCCCGTGACGTAGGCCGCGTGGTGCTTGTCGTGGTGCAGCTCGATGATCTGCGGGTTGATCACCGGCTCCAGGGCCGCGTAGTCGTACGGAAGCTCAGGAAGCGTGTAGATGGCCATGCGTGTTATCCGGTCCCCTCGGCGTGCCAACTGCTTATTGCAATCAATGCGCAACTGCACGCTAGCAGTATCTATTCCTGTGATCACGTAAGGGTCGCCTGACCTCGCCGGGGTGCGGGCGGGGGACATGACGAAGGCGCCCCCCGTGCCGTGCACGGAGGGCGCCTTCGTCGCGGGCGCCCCTCGGGAGCGCGCCGGCCGGGACCGCGCCGGCCGGAAGCGGGCCGGTCAGGGGCGGGCCGCCGCCCGGCGCTGCATCGCGTAGCCGGTCGCCGCGAGGGCCAGGGTGAGGCCGCCGGTGAAGACGACCTGGACCCGGGTGTCCTCGCCCAGGACCATCAGGACCAGGACCCCGGCCACGCCGGCCAGCGCCACCCACGTCAGGTACGGGAAGCCCCACATCTTCACGACGAGCTTCCCGGGGGCCTCCCGCTCCAGCCGGCGCCGCAGCACGAACTGCGAGACCGCGATGAAGCCCCAGACGACGAGGATGACCCCGCCGACCATGTTCAGCAGCCAGGCGAACAGGGTGTCCGGGTACCAGTAGGACAGCAGCACCGTCACGAAGCCGAACCCGCAGGAGGCGAGCACCGCGCGCCGCGGCACCCGGCCGCTCACCTTGCCCAGCGCCTTGGGGCCCTGGCCGCGGGCGACGAGCGAGTACGCCATGCGGGAGGAGCCGTAGATGTTCGCGTTCATCGCCGAGAGCAGGGCGATCAGGATGACCACGTTCATGATCTCGCCGGCGGCCGGGATGCCCAGGCGGTCCAGGGTGGCCGCGTACGGGCCCTGTTCGGTGACCGCCGGGTCGTTCCACGGCAGCAGCGTCACGATGACCAGCATGGAGCCGACGTAGACGATCGCGATCCGCCACATGGTGGTCTTCACGGCCCGGGCCACGCCCTTGACGGGGTCGTCCGACTCGGCGGCCGCGATGGTCACGGTCTCCAGGCCGCCGTACGCGACGACCGACGCCAGCAGTCCGACCAGCAGGCCGTCCGTGCCGCCCGGCAGGAACCCGCCGTCGTGTACGAGATGGGCGGCGCCGGGGGCGGCGGTGCCGGGCAGCATGCCGAGGACGGCCAGTACGCCCAGGCCCAGGAACAGCGCGATCGCACCGATCTTGAGCGCGGCGAACCAGAACTCGAACTCGCCGAAATGGGAGACGGCGGCCAGGTTGGTGCCGCAGAACAGTGCCATGAAGGCCAGCACCCACACCCAGGACGGGATGCCGGGGAACCAGCCGGTCATGATGTGCGCCGCGCCGATCGCCTCGATGGCCACGCCCACGCACAGCAGCGTCCAGAACATCCAGCCGGCCGTGAACCCGGCCCAGGGGCCGATGGCCCGGTCCGCGTGGACGGAGAAGGAACCGGAGGCGGGGTTCGCGGCGGACATCTCGCCGAGCATCCGCATCACGAACATCACGAGCAGTCCGGACACGGCGTACGCGATCACGATCGAGGGACCCGCGGCGGCGATGCCGGCGCCGGAGCCCACGAAGAGCCCGGCGCCGATGACCCCGCCGAGGGCGATCATCGAAAGGTGGCGCTGCTTGAGGCCGTTGCCGAGGGGGGACCCCGCGCCGCCCGAGGGGGGAGCGTCCTGGACGCGCGGCGCGGTGGATGTCTGGCTCATGAAGGTGGTGCCTGTCCGGTGTGCGGGTGGACGGGAGGAAGTGCCCCAGTCTCACCCGCGTCCGATCAACGGACATTCTGCGTCCGTTATTCGGACAACGGGATGACCGCCGGTGATCGTCCCCGTACGCTCGCGGCAGACGCCGGACACGGGACAGGGGGCCGAATGGACCACGGCATACGGGAATTGGCGGCGACGGGCCGGGGCGTACTGGTCACCGGAGCCTCCCGGGGCATCGGGCGGGCCGTCGCCACCGCCTTCGCACGGCAGGGCGACCGCGTCGCCGTCCACTGCACCGCCCGCCGGGCCGACGCCGAACGGACCCTCGCCGGACTGCCGGGGGACGGCCACGTCCTGCTCACCGGCGACCTCGCCGACCCCGCACAGGTGGCGGACCTCGCCGCCCGGGCCGAGGAGGCGCTCGACGGCGTGGACGTCCTCGTCAACAACGCCGCCGTCATGGTCGCGCACCCGCTGCCCACCACCTCGTACGCCGACTGGCAGGCCGCCTGGCAGCACACCGCCGCGGTCAACCTGTTCGGCGCCGCGAACCTCATGCACTGCGTCGCCCGCCGCATGATCGACGGCCGCCGCGCGGGCCGCGTCGTCAACATCGGCTCGCGCGGAGCCTTCCGCGGCGAGCCCGACCACCCGGCCTACGGCGCGACCAAGGCGGCCCTGCACGCCCTCGGCCAGTCCCTCGCCGTCTCCCTGGCCCCGCACGGCATCGCGGTCGCGGCCGTCGCGCCCGGTTTCGTCGCCACCGAGCGGGTCGCCGGCCGGCTCGACGGCGAGGAGGGCGAGCGCATCCGCGCCCAGAGCCCCTTCGGCCGGGTCGGCACTCCGGAGGAGGTCGCCGCCGCGGTCCTCCACCTCGCCTCGCCCGCGGCCGTCTGGAGCTCGGGCACCGTCCTCGACGTGAACGGCGCCTCCCACCTCAGGACCTGACGCCACCGCAACGCACGGCAGGCCCCCGCGCACCCGGCGCGGGGGCCTGCTCCGTCACCGCTGCCGCGGGATCAGGCCTTCGGCGCCCGGACCTCGCGCACCCACGCCACCACGAGCACGGCGGCCGCCGCGCCCGCGGACCACAGCAGCTGCGGCCGCGCCGAGTCGTCGAACAGCATCAGCACCAGCACCGCCGCCATGCCGAGCAGCGCCGTCCACGTCAGGTACGGGAAGCACCACATCCGCAGCGTCAGCCGCTCCGGCATGTCCCGCTCCAGCATGCGGCGCAGCCTCAGCTGCGAGACCGCGATCAGCGCCCACACGAACAGCAGCACCGCGCCGACCGCGTTGAGCATGTAGAGGAACACCGTGTCCGGCCACAGCAGGTTCAGCACCACCGACACGAAACCGAAGGCCACCGATGCGAAGACCGCCCGGCGCGGCACCCCGCCGCCCGACACCTTCAGCAGCGCCCCGGGCGCCTCGCCGCGCTCGGCCAGCGAGAACACCATGCGCGAGGACCCGTACAGGTTGGCGTTGAGCGCGGAGAGCAGCGCCACGAACACCACGATGTTCATGATCTGGCCGGCCGCCGGGATCCCGATCGAGTCCAGGACCGCCACGTACGGGCTCTGCCCCGGCTCCAGCGAGTCCCACGGCAGCAGGGTCACGATGACCAGCATCGAGCCGACGTAGAAGAAGAGGATGCGCCACACCGCGCTGCGCACCGCGCGGGCCACGGACTTGGCCGGGTCGTCGGACTCGGCGGCCGCGATGGTGACGACCTCCAGGCCGCCGAAGGCGAAGATGACGGCGAGCATGCCGGCGACCACCCCGCCGAAGCCCTCGGGGAAGAAGCCGCCGTGGCCGGTGAGGTTGGCCATGCCGATGGGGTCGGTGTCGGGGAGCAGGCCGAAGACCGCGAGGGTGCCGAGGACCAGGAACAGGACGATCGCGCCGACCTTGAGGGCCGCGAACCAGAACTCGAACTCGCCGAAGTTCTTCACTGCGGCCAGGTTGCTCACGGTGAAGACCACCATGAAGATCAGCACCCACACCCACTGGTCCACCGCGGGCAGCCAGCCGTTCGCGATCTTCGCCGCGCCGGTGGCCTCCACCGCCAGCACCACGACCAGCAGGAACCAGTAGAGCCAGCCCGCCGAGAAACCGGCCCAGCGGCCCAGCGCCCGCTCCGCGTACACGGAGAACGACCCGGAGGCGGGCATCGCCGCCGACATCTCGCCGAGCGCGCGCATCACCAGCATGGCGAGGGCGCCCGCGAGCAGGTAGGAGCAGATGATCGCGGGCCCGGCGATGCCGATGCCGGCGCCGGAGCCGACGAACAGCCCGGCGCCGATCACGCCGCCGAGGCCCAGCATGGTCAGGTGGCGCTGCTTGAGGCTGTGGCTGAGGGGTTCCACCGGCAGGTCGGGCCCGGCGGGGCCGGTCGGAGGAGTGGTGGGCAAGCGGTCGCGCATGAGTGGATGCTCGTACTCTCGTGCTCGGCAGCGGCGGTGGGGGCTCCGCAGTGGATTGGCGGGACCCTACAGTCTCGCCGGACGGCGCCTCTCCGCGCAAAACGGACGTGTTGTCTGAATCTGGCTCGTGACGCGGATCACCCTCCCTGAAGGAGGGGCCGGTCTCTTTGTGCACTCCCCACCAAACCGGTGAGTAGGGCTTTGTTCCGGCCGGAGGTGGGGCGGCGCCCGGCCGCGCATTAGCGTCGGTGATCGTCCCGTCACCCTCACTCCGCGGAGCCTCCGATGAGCACTGCTTCCGTCTCCTTCCGCCCCGGCGTCGTCCTCGCCGACCTGCTGCCCGCGAGCCGCGTCCGCGACATCGCGCTCGTCGTCGGCGGAGCCGCGCTGACCGGCCTCGCCGCGCAGATCTCCGTGCCGGTCCCCGGCTCCCCGGTCCCGGTCACCGGCCAGACCTTCGCGGCCCTGCTGGTCGGCACCGCGTTCGGCGCCCGCCGCGGCTTCCTCTCGCTCGCCCTCTACGCCCTCGCCGGCATGGCGGGCATGCCGTGGTTCGCGGGCGGCACCTCCGGCGCGGGCGGCGCCTCCTTCGGCTACGTGCTCGGCATGCTGCTCGCCGCCACCGTCGCGGGCGCCCTGGCCCGCCGCGGCGCCGACCGTTCCGTCCTGCGCACGGCGGGCACGATGGTGCTGGGCTCCGCCCTGATCTACGCGGTCGGCGTGCCGTACCTGGCGCTGTCCACCGGGATGTCCTTCGGCGCGGCCGTCGCGGCGGGCCTGACCCCGTTCCTGATCGGCGACGCGCTCAAGGCGGCGCTGGCGATGGGCCTGCTGCCGGCCACCTGGAAGCTCGTCGGCCGCAAGTAGCCCCCGTACGGCCGCAGCGGCGCGCGGGTACGCGGCCTGCGGCGGCGGCAAGCACGGCAGCCCCCCCCCCCC
>NZ_JBHYVA010000315.1:0-9253 GCF_042750055.1 Streptomyces sp. NPDC059456 | reverse complement strand
GCGGGGGGGGGCCGCGGGGGGGGCGGCGGGCCCCCCCACCCCCCCCCCCGCGCGCCCCCGGGGGGGCCGGGCGACACCCCCCCCCGCCCCGCGCGGCCCCGGCGGCGGGCACCCCGCGGGCGCCCCGGCGGGGGCCGGGATCGTCCAGCACGGCCCTGAGCGCACCGCACAGTTCCTCGGTACGGGTCCTGCCGAAGCGGACCCGTACCCCCGCCCCCGCCCCGACGACCTGCCGGGCCACGATCGGCTGGTCGTCGCGGATCGGCGCGACCACCAGCGGCAGCCCGTACGCGAGCGCCTCGCAGACGGTGTTGTGCCCGCCGTGGCTGACCACGGCGTCCAGGTGCGCCAGCAGCTCCAGCTGCGGCACGCGCTCCCGGAGCAGGACGTTCTCCGGCACCGGCCCGGCCAGCGAGGCGGGCGCGGCCAGCACCAACTGCACGTCGTGCGACAGCCGTTCGGCGGCCTCCAGGACCGTCCCGTAGAACCGGCCCCCGGCCTGCTGGTTGAGGGTGCCCAGGGAGACCAGCACCCGCCGGCGCTCCGGGTCCAGCCGCCGCCACGGGAAACCGGGCACCGCCGGGCGGGCCCCGAAGGCGGGGCCGACGAACGCGTAGTGGGCGGGGAACTCCGTTTGGCTCCCCACCAGTTCGGGAGTAGAGAAGACGAGCACCAGCCGCTCCGAGAACCGCGGGTCCCACTGCGGCTCCGGCAGCCCGCACGCCGCGAGGAATCCGGAGACCTGCCCGGACACCCACTCGCCGACCTTCGGGAAGTCCGCGAAGGGCCGGGTCAGTTCGGCCGACGTGCTGGCCGAGGTGGCCCACGGGATCCCGAGCCGGTGGGCGACCACCGGACCGGCCAGCGCCTGCTGGTCGGCGACCAGCAGGTCCGGCGCGAAGGCGTGCACCGCGTCCGTCACCCCCGCCACCATCGACAGGGCCAGCGGTACCAGCGCCTCCGTCCACAGGAAGCGCAGCGCGCCGACCCCGCGCAGATCGCGCCAGCGCTCGTGCAGGGCCGTGTAGCCGCCGCCCGCCCCCTCGCCGGCCGGCAGGATCCGGGCGTGCGCCGGCAGCAGCCGGGCCAGCGCCCCGGCCGGTCCGGTCCAGGCGACCTCGTGCCCGCGGGCGGCCAGTTCGGCGCCGACCGCCACCGTCGGGTTGACGTGCCCCGCCAGCGGCGGAACGGTGAACAGCACCCTCATCGGACCAGCGCTCCCGCCCGCGGGGCACGCGCCGTGCGCCCGGTCCGCACGGTGCGCGCCGCCGTCGCCTCGAGGTGGGCGAGCACGGCCTCCCGCAGGACCCCGCTGCTCTCCTTGAGTACGTCGTGGCCGAGCCCGGGCAGGATCCGGATCGCGGCGTGCGCCGCGTGGTGGGCCAGCTCCCGGGCGCCCGGTACCAGTTCGGAGTGTTCGCCGCAGACGATCAGGGTGGGGCAGTCCAGCCGGGCGAAGTCCGCCGCGGTGAAGGTCCGGCTCGCCGCGATGTCGTCGATCAGGCTGGTCCGGTTCAGCAGTTCGTCGGCGATCGAGGTCAGGTTCGCCGCCTTGCGCAGGCGCAGGGTGAGCAGTTCGGCGGGCACGGGACTGTCTTCCAGGCTGAGCGCCGCCGCCGACAGGGTGTCCACCATGTTCTCCACCCAGGTACCGCTGAGCGGGGGTTCGAGCAGGGTCAGCCCGGTGACGAGGTCCGGGCGGGCGAGCGCCGCGTGCAGGGCGAGCGTGCCGCCGTAGCTGTTGCCGACCAGGTGCACCGGCCGGTGCCCCAGGTCCAGCGAGCCGAGCAGCGAGACGAGGTCCCGTACGGCCGTGCGGCTGTCGTACCCGGTGGCCGGGCGCTCGGTCCGGCCGTGGCCGCGCAGGTCGTAGAGGACGGCCTCGTGGCCCGCCCGGGCCGTCGGGACGGCCAGGGGACAGTAGAAGGAGGACAGGTTGTCCACGACCAGCCCGTGCAGGAACACCACCACGGGACGGTCGGGACGGGCGGCCGCGGCGGTGGCCGGCAGCCGCTGGACGTGGAAGCGCAGCGAGCCCGCGGGGACGAAGGCCATGGCGGGCTCAGCCGGCCGTCGTCGTGGAGACCGGTGCGCCCGCCGGACCGTCGGCGGGCGCCCCGGGCGCACCGGGCGCCCCGGGCGTCGAGGGCGTCGCGGGCGCCGGGGCGGGCGGCGACGTACGGGCCAGGGAGGCGTGCGTGATCCGGCCGATGTGGGTGACGAGATCACCGACCGACATCGCCAGGATCGCGTCCATGTCCTTCTCCGCGAGGAAGCCCATCAGGTCCACCTCGGAGCCGTAGCGCCGGTGCAGCAGCTCGGCGAGGGCGACGAACTCGATGCTCTCCAGGGCGAGATCCTCGTTGAAGCTCGTACTCATCGTGACCTCCTCCGCGATGAGGAACTCGTCGCCGAGGATCTCCACGAGCATGCCGGTGATCTCGGCGAGGACGTCAGTGGCCATGGCTGGTCTCCGTGAGGTGGAAGGGGACGGGGGAAGGGGCCGTGGGGTGGGCGGTCCAGGCGACGAGGTACGCGTCGGCCCCGGGGCCCGGTCCGGGCCCGGCGCCGGTGTCGCCCGGGGGGAGGACGGCGGTACGGACCGGGTGCGCGTGTCCTCCGGGCGACAGCACGCGCAGCCCGCCCGACTCCGGGTCCGGCGAGACCCGCCAGTCCCGCGGCCGGCCGCCCAGCCCGGTGCCGCCCGCCTTCGCGGCGGCTTCCTTCGCACACCACAGGGCGGTCAGGGCGGACGGCAGCCCGGAGCCCTCGCGGGCGGCCAGCTCCTCGGCGAGGAGCAGCTCGGCCGGGGTGAGGGCGATCCGCACCAGTGCGCCGGGGTCGCCGGTCACCGGCTCGACGTCGATGCCGACGGGCCGGGACGGATGCGCGAGGGCCACGGCCACCCGGTCCTTGTGCGCGATCGACAGCCGGAAGCCGCGCGCGAGCAGCCCCCCGGGGACGGGCCGCCCGGCCGGGTCGCTGCCGACCGGGACCTCCGCGGGGAACACCGGGCCGGCGCCGCCGTCCCACAGCAGCCGGCGCAGGGCGTCCTTCGCGGCGATCCGGCCCAGCAGCCACGGCGCACGGGCCCGCGGTGCCAGCCGCTCGTACACCGCGCGCTCGGCCGCGCCGAGGTAGCGGCGCATCACCAGCTCCTGCGAGGCGGGATCCGTCCACCGCCGCCGGGCCAGACACCAGCCGCCGGGCCGGGGCTCGCCGATCCCGCACACCTCGGGGGTGAACTTCATCGGCCAGACCCGCTCGTCCGCCCCGAAGCGGCGGTACGTCCAGCCGTCGATCGAGGCCCACACCCGGCCGGTGGCGTCGAGGAGTTCGAGATCGCCGCGGACGGTGGCGTCGCGGACCTCCCGGATCCGGGCCGTGGCCGTGACCAGGGCCTGCGGCGCCGGCGTCGGCCCGTGGAACCGGATCCGGTCGACGGAGGCGGGGAACACCAGCCGGTCGACGGGCAGCCGGAGCTGCATCCAGTGCCCGAACAGCTGCCCGGCGGCGTCGAGCAGCGCACCCGGGTCGGGGAGCGCGCGCAGCACTCCGCGGATGCCGTCCGAACCGACGGTGCGGACCTCGTGGACGCCGGCGAAACGGGGGCCGTGGAACATCCACCGGTCCCGGTAGAGGGCTTCGGCGCTGACCGGGGCCGGGCCCGGATCCCGCAGCGGCGTGGTGTCGGGCGCCGGCGGCCGCCCGTGGCCCGGGCCGAACAGCACCACGACGGAGGCGTACGGGCCCAGCCGGACCCGGACCCGTCCGGGGCCGTCGACGCGGACGCCGACCTCGACGTCGACGGCGGGCGCGGCGGGGAGCCACCGCAGGGCCCGCACGTCGTCGTAGCCGGTGACGGCGGCGCCCGGCGGGGCGTGCCGACGCGCGGCGTCGGCGGCCAGCTCCAGCATCGTCGTCATGGGCACGACCGGGAACCGGTCGGAGTCCTCGGGCCAGTCCTCGGGCTGGAGGTACACGCAGTGGTCGCGTACGTAGGGCATGGCGTCGAGGGACACCCGCAGCCGGTGCGTCGCCGCGGCGCCGGCCGGACGGGGGCCGGACGGGGCGGGTACGCCCCCGGCCGGTGCCGTCCCGGGTGCCGGCCCGCCGAGCGGAGGCCGGCCGGGGCCACGGTCCCCGGGACCCGCCGGCACGGCGGCCGAGGGGTGGGCGGCGTCCCGGACCGCCGACCAGGCGTGCGTCACCGCCCGTGCGGCCGCCCGGGTGTCGTCGAGCACCGCGTCCAGCGCGGACAGCAGCACGGGCCGCTCCGCGGCCGCGGCGAACGGCGGGGGCCCGTCCGCGGCCGCCGCGGACGGCACCGGTCGGTCCGGCGCCGCAGACGGAGACGGCACCGCAGACGGAGACGGCGCCGGAAACGGAGACGGCACCGGAGGCGGCATCGGAGGCGGAGACGGCACCGGCCCCGGCGCACGGGCTGCGGGCGGCTCCTGCCCCTGCACGTGAGCCGCGGACGGCTCCTGCCCCGGCCCGGGACCGTCCACCAGGGCCCGGGCCCCCGCGCCCAGCCGGACCAGCGGAGAGCCGAGGTCCAGGGCGACGGCCCGGTCCGGCGCAGGCGGCGCGGACCGGGCCGTCCCGGCCGACAGCCCGTCCCACCGCGGCGCGTGCCCCCCGGCCCACAGCGCGGCGCAGGTCCGCCGGAGGGCGGCCGGCCCCGACAGGCGCGGGGAGGACGTGGCCACCGACAGGTGGGGCCGGTCCCGCAGGGTGTCCTCCACGAAGCCCGGCAGGCTGCCCGGCCCCATCGTCACGAAGGTCCGCACCCCGGCGTCCTCGTACAGCCGGAGCGTCAGCTCCCGGAACCGCACCGGCTCCAGCAGATGCCGTACGACCAACGCGCGGACGGCGTCGGGGTCTTCCGGGAACGGCGCGCACGTCGTCGCCGACCACACCGGGGGCTCCGCGGAGCGCAGCGGCAGCCGGGCGAACGCCGCCCGGACCTGCCCCAGGTACGGCTCCCACATCGGCGTGTGGAAACCCGAACGGAAGGGCAGCTCCTGGCCCGGCACCCCCTCCCGCCGCAGCCGTTCCAGCACCTGCACGACGTCCGCCGGATCCCCGCACACCACCGACTGGTGGGGGCAGTTGTCGTGGCTGACCACCACCGCGTCCAGGCCGTGCAGCGCGGCCCGTGCCCGGTGCGCGCCGCAGCCCAGGGCCGCGTACACGAGGTCCGGGACCTTCAGCGACCCGGGCCGCAGCGAGTCCAGGAAGGCATCGGCCGCCTCCCGCGGGTACATCCCGCCCGCCACCATCGCCGCCCACTCGCCGAGGCTGTGCCCGGCCAGCACATCGGCCCGGATGCCGAGTTCCGGCAGGACCGCGGCGAAGAAGCGGCCCGTGGCGATGGCGTCCAGCGCCCGCCCCATCAGCTCGGTGCCCCGGCCGAGCCGTGGCCGCTCCCGCCCCATCACATCGGCCACGTCGTCCAGGGCCGGGGCGAACTCCGGTTCCAGGCCCGGGAAGAGGAAGGCCGTACCGCCGCCCAGCGGCTCCGGGGCGAACCACACGTCCCCGCGTCCGCGCCACGCCCGGCCGCGCGCCACCGCCTTCGCGGCGAGCGCGAGGCGCTGCGGCGTCGGCCCCGCCACGGCCAGCCGGCACGGTCCGTCGCCGGTGGAGGCCGCCCCGGCGGCCAGCAGGCGGGCCAGCTCCGCGGGACCGTCCGCGCCGAGCAGCAGCACGTCCTCCCGCGCGCCCGTCCCCACCACCGGCGCGGCCGCGGACCCCAGGGGCAGGAAGCGCCGTACCGGGGGCGCCGGCGCCCCCGCACCCGGTGCCTCCTCCAGTACGGCGTGCGCGTTGATCCCGCCGAAGCCGAACGCGTTGACCCCCGCCCGGCGCGGCTGCGGCCCCCGCTCCCACGGCTCCGCAGCCGTCACCGGACGCATCCGGGTCCGGGCCAGGTCCGGGTGCGGCTCCTCCACGTGCAGGGTCGGCGGCAGCACCCCCTCGTACACGGCGAGCGCCGCCTTGATCAGCCCGGCCATGCCGGAGGCCTGCATGGTGTGTCCCACCATGGACTTCACCGAGCCGAAGCCGACCTCGGGCCCCGCGGCCCCGGCAGGCCCGAACACCTGGGCCAGCGTGTCCAGTTCGGCCGTGTCACCCACCGGTGTTCCGGTCCCGTGCGCCTCCAGCAGCCCCAGCGCGCCCGGCGCCCGCGGATCCAGGCCGGCCTCCCGCCAGGCCCGCTCCAGCGCCCGTACCTGGCCGGCGACCAGCGGGCTCATCAGGCTGGCCGCCCTGCCGTCCCCGGCCACGCCGGTGCCGCGGATCACGGCGTAGATCCGGTCGCCGTCCCGCTGGGCGTCCGCCAGCCGCTTCAGCAGCACCACACCCGTGCCCTCGGACAGCAGGGTGCCGTCGGCGCGCCGGTCGAAGGGCCTGATCCGCTCGCTCGGGCTCAGCGCCCGCAGCTGCGTGAACACGCTCCACAGCGTGGCGATGTGGCAGTGGTGCACCGCCCCCGCGACCACCGCGTCGCACCGGCCGCCCGCCAGCAGCCCCACCGCCTGGTCCACGGCCAGCAGCGAGGAGGCACAGGCCGCGTCGAGCGTGTACGCGGGGCCGCGGAAGTCCAGCCGGTTCGCCGTCCGGGCCGCCGTGAAGCTCGGCACCAGCCCGATCGAGGCGTCCGGCCGCTCCGGACCCAGCGCCTCCTGGAACGCGGCACGCACCGCCGCGATCCGCCGTTCGCCCAGCTCGGGCACGAGCTCCCGCAGGGTCTGCGCCAACTGGTGCGCCGTCCGGACCCGTTGGTCGAGGCGCGCGGTCGCCACCCCCATGAACCCGCCGCGCCCCAGCACCACCCCGATCCGGGAGCGGTCGGCCGGCAGCCGGTCCTCGCCGCCCGCGTCGGCGATCGCCTCGGCCGTCGCGTGCAGGGCCAGCATCTGGTCCGGCTCGGCCCCCTCCACGGCAGCCGGCATGATCCCGAACCGGGTGGGGTCGAAGACCGCCAGGCCGTCGACGAAACCGCCGCGCCGGCAGTAGAACCGGTCCCCGTGCACCGGCCCGGCGGCGCCCTCCGGGTCGTAGTACACCTGCGGATCCCAGCGCCCGGGCGGCACCTCGGTGATGCAGTCCGTGCCGGCGAGGAGGTTGCGCCGGTACGCGGCCAGGTCCGCGGCGCCCGGGAACACCGCGCCCATACCGACGACGGCGGCGTCGGCCGGCCGGGGTCCGCTGCGCCCTCGCTCACTCATGGTCCGTGCCCCCCTCGGCCATGAGGACCACCTGTACCTCGCTCCCGTGGGCGAGTTCGGCGAGGAACGCGGCCGTCCCGGCCTCCGGGGTGATCAGCGGGACGCCGCGCCGGGCGTACGCGCGCTCCAGCTCGGGCGTGACCATCCCGCCCGCCCCGGCCGCCCACGGGCCCCAGTCGACGGACAGCACCCGGCCCGGGAAGGTGCCGGCCCAGGACAGCGCGAGCCCGTCGAGGGCGTCGTTCGCGGCGGCGTAGTCGGTCTGGCCGCGGTTGCCGTACACCCCGGCGACGCTGCCGAAGAGGGCGAGGAAGGCCGGTGCGGGGGTGCTGCCGTGCTCGGCCGCCGCGGCCGCCAGGTGCCGGGCTCCGGCCACCTTGGTGTCGAACACCTCGGTGAACGCCGCCGGGTCCTTGTCCCGGAGCAGTCCGTCGCGCAGGGTCCCGGCGCCGTGCACGATGCCGTCGAGCCGGCCGTGCCGGGCTCGTACGCCGGCCACGACGGCCCGTACGGCGTCCGCGTCCGTGACGTCCGCGCAGTGGTAGCGGACGGAGGCGGCGGTCCCGGCGAGGGCGGCCAGCGTGGCCCGCACCTCGCGCGCGGCCAGGATCCGCGAGGCGGCGGCCTCGATCTCGGCGGGCGTGCGCAGACCGCTGCGGATCAGGGCGGCGCGCAGCGCCACCCGGTCGCCGGCATGGACGAACTCGTCCTCCTGCGGGGCAGGTTCGGGGGTGCGCCCCACCAGCTCGACGTGGCATCCGGTGGCCCGGGCCAGCGCGACCGCGGTACGGGCCGTGATCCCGCGGGCCCCGCCGGTGAGCAGCACGACGGACCCGGGCCCGAGCGGACTGCGGCCGGCCGAGGCGTCGGGAGTACCGCCTCCGGGGCCGGCGGGCGCTGCGCCGAGGGGGGCCGGGACCGGGACGCGGGCGGTCCGCAGCGCCTGGGCGGTGTACCCGACCGAGGCGAACCCGGCGCCCTGGTCGCACAGTTCGGCGAGCAGCTGGGCGGCGATCCGCTCGGGGTCCTCCTTGGGGTGCGGGCCGACGGCCCGGACGAGGACGCCGGGGAACTCCAGGGCGGCGCTGCGGGCGAAGCCGTGCAGCCCGTCGGCGGGGGTGGCGGCGAGGACCAGACGGCGGACCCCGCCGGCAAGGGCGCGTTTGAGCGCCGGGAAGGCGGCGGGGAGCACGGGGTCCGCTCCGGCGCGGAGCGCGGACAGGTCGACGATGCCGTCGAATCCGGCGCAGGCCTGTGCCAGCACCTCCACCTGCGCCCCGTGAGCCTCCAGCGCCCCGCAGAGCGCGAGCGCCACTCCCTGCCCGTCTTCGACGACGCCGATCCGCAGCCCCCGCAGACCGTCGGGGTCTCCGCCGGCCGCAGCGACCGGCACTTCGTCCACCCGCATCCGCCGCAGCGCCGCGCGCGGACCCGGACCGGCCGTCGGCGGAGCCTCCGCTGTCGCGGGCGACCGCCCCTCTGCGGGTTCCTGCGGCGCTGCGGACGCGGACGCCGGTCCGGCCCCCCTCGCTCCCGGGGCCGGGGCGGCGGGGCCGGCGTGGGCCGTGATCCAGTCGACGATGCCGCGCAGGGTCTTGATCCGGGACAGCTCCTCGACCGCCGACTCGGCGGAGCCGCCGGGGTCCCGGGGCAGTCCGATCCGGTCGGCGAGGGCGCCGATGATCTCGACCCGCTTGATGGAGTCGATGGAGAGGTCGGCCTCCAGGTCCAGTTCGGGGTCGAGCATGTCCCGCGGGTATCCGGTCCTGGTGTGGACGATCTCCAGAACGGCCTCCATCACCTCCTCGGCGGATCCGGCTGTCGCGGCTGCCCCTGCGGAGCCAGCGCCCGGTACCGCGGCACCGGTCCGCGCCCGGTCCCCCGGTGCGGCCGGACCCGCCGGTCCGCCGGCGCCCACCGGGGCGGCCGGACTCCGGCCGTTGGGCCCCGGTTGCCCGGCCCCGGCCCCCGCCGCGGCCCGACCCGCGAGGGTGGGCCCGGGTTACCCGGGGCGG